>JAISWT010000203.1 GCA_031271005.1 Prevotellaceae bacterium
ATTCAGGCAAAATATGAACACGTTTTTAGAGTGAAAATTTTGGAATTCTACAGGAAACTTTATTAGTGGTCAGTGGTCAGTGGTTAGTGAAAAACACGATAAAGATTATCGGAAATACAATAATAACAACTTGCGATTTTTCCTGTTCTACATCTGACTTGATATTATACTAAAATTTAAAAAAAAATATTAAAAAATATTTGGCAGAATAAAAAAGAAAATTTATTTTTGCAACACGCTTGTGTTAGTAGAAAGCACAAAAACCCTAACACAATGTATAATCTACTTGCAATACGTAAGCAAAATGTTAGTTTTTTTTAACACATTTTTTCTTTTGACATTTAAAAAAATTAAGTTTTTAAAAAAAATAATATAAATTAATGTTTAAATAAGTAAAAAGAAAGTTTATGAGAAAGAAACTAATGTTTGTTTTTGCTTGTTGCGAACGCAACAAGTAAAGGGTTTGTACAAACCCCACAAGTAAGCGGACGGGTTCTTGAAGACGCGAGCCGCAATATTGACATTGACCCAAGCGATATTGAATCAATATCTTACGCGGACAGGCAGCCGCAGCGCTTTATAGCATTACTGCTTCCAATTTTCTGTGGTTGCAAACCTCCTTAAATTCCTTTAGAAAATTAAAGCAACTGATGAATTTAAAGGATTAAGAAAATGACAACAACAAACAAAAAACCACCGATAAAGCCTGAGGGCGATTACAACAAATTGCTGCGTTGTCAAAAAGCGGAGCGCCTTGTTTTTGCAATTATTTTTTTATCTTTTATTACCTTTAATGGCTGCAAGCAAAAAGCCGCTGATAATCAGTTAATTAACAGCGATTTTAGCGTGTATCTTAATTTGCCCTACTCTGTTCTTACCGACAGTTTAGGCTTTTTGCAAACACGGTTAGACAGCGCTTTTGGCGATGAAAATATACCTGAAAGTTACAAAACGCACTACGAATTTTGGGATAATTTTATTGATTTTGCGCAAAAAAACAACGATAAACGGCTTTTGGCGGCGGCAAAATACAGAAAAATCCAAATTACAAGGTATTATCATCGCGATAATGCACAGGCGCAGCAGCAATACAGCGAACTTGCCGATTATTGCAACCAAACAGGCTTTAAGGAACTTGAAATTATCTGTTATCAAAGTATTGCCTACATTTATTCTCACAGTCAAAACTATCAAAAGTGCTTTGAAATTTGCGACAAAATGGAGCCGCTGGTAGATAATATTTCGTATCAACAATTTCCAAACAAGGCGGGAATTTACCTTTTAATCGGCGCTTATTATTTCTTTGCAAAAGAATACCGCGTATCTTTGCGCTATTTTGAAAAGGCGTTGAATGCGCCAAAAATTCCGATGAATTATTGGGTTATTTTGCAATGTACCAACAATATAGGGCTGTGCTATGCCAATCTTGACCAAAACGACAAGGCGGTGGAGTGGTATCAAAAAATTCTCGATGATCCGTTTTTTAAAGAATACGACCATTTTCCCGACTGGGAGGTGATTGCCCGTACCAACATTAGCCGCGTGCAAATGGCTCAGGGCAATTACAGCGCGGCAATACCCGCAATGAAACACGCAATCGCGCATTTTGGACAGCGAGACACATCTTTTTGTTGCGGCGCAGCAATAGATTTGGTGGAGTCGTTTGTGCATTTGAAGCAAACAGACAGCGCAACGCGCTATGTTGAACTCTATTTGTCGCGCCAAAAAATTGATAACAGGCATATCAATTCGTATTATCAAACAATGAGTCTGTATTATCAATCAATTGGAAATCTGCAACTTGCGCTTGCCTGCAAAGATTCTTTGCAAATGTACGAGCAGGCGGGAAAACAAAAACTTGCCGCTGCCGATATTCTGTTTGAAAAACAGGAACAGAAAAAGGCTGAAATTCAACATAATGAAAAAATGCTGCTGCGCAATAAAAATATCATAAGCGTGGCGGTTGTCTTGTGTGTGATTTTGATTGTTGTTTTGACAGTCTGGTTTTTCTATTCGCGCAAAATTCATAAAAAGAATGTTGCCTTAGTCCAAAAGATTTTGGAACAGGAAAAATTGTTGCAACAGACTGCCGACACCGCAACCGCAGGGAGCGCACACATAGATACGCCCCTGCAAACGCCGCCGGACGAAATTTTCCTGCGTGTAGAAAAATTGATGATAGAAGATATGCTTTTTACTTCCGAACATTGTAACTGGAAAACGCTTGCTACCGCCGCTGCCACAAACGAAAATTACCTGCGCACAAGCATTAGAACGCATACAGGACTGTCGGTCAATGGCTATATCAACGCCTACCGCTGCAAATACGCCAACACGCTGCTGTTGCGCCCCGCAAAAGAAATGACTGTTGAACAGATTGCCTTCGATTCGGGCTTCTCGTCTCGCATCACTTTCTACAACGCATACAGCAAACATTACAAAATCTCGCCAAACGAATTTCGGAAAATCGCGCAAGAAACCGTGTAAGAACGGTTTTTTTGCTAAATCTTTATGGGATACATTCTTTTTTTAGTGAATAATTAATAGTGAATAGTGAATAGTGAATAATTAATAGTGAATAATTAATAGTGAATAGTGAATAGTGAATAATAAAATACAGAATACGCAGCAATTAGCAATTAGCAATTAGTAATTAGTAATTAAAAATATTAACCACTAACCACTATTAACTATTCCTAATTCTAAAAAAACTGTATTTTGTCTATGCTCTATGTTCTATATTCTATATTCTATATTCTAAACTCGCCCAACGTAGAGACGCCCAATTTGGGCGTCTCTACAACTAAACTCTAAACTCTAATAACTAATAACTAATTTCTTCCTTCGCAACTTATTGATTTTCAATAAATTCTATTTTTGAAACAAATTTCTCGAAATCCGCAACACTTATTTTTTACTTTAAAAATACTTTTGTTTCGTAAAAAATTCATCTTTTTATGCAAACCGATTACAGCGAAAAAACAGACAGTATTAGCGTAGGAATTTTCAGAAACGAAACATCATATTACGCCCAGATTTTGCCCTTTCCGCCATCTCCCGCAGGAAGCCCCTGTTTGGATGAGTTGGGAAAAAACAGGGGCAAGGTAATTTACAAACGCTCGTTTTCCGAAATGCCGCTTGCTCTCGGTTTTTGCCATGTAATAAATAATGTATCAAAAGAATCGGTCGAAAAAATAATTTCAAATCACAAAAAATAAACTTTTATTTTATGCTTAAAATTTACCGCAAAATTATTGGTTTGCACAGGGCGAAGCACAGTAGCCCGCCGCAAAACCACCGTAAGGGGGCGCCTGCAGATGCGCCCAATGCGCCTGCCGCAAAATCAGGCAAACACAGAAGTTTGCCTCTGCTTGCGGCTATCTTTTTCCTTCTCTTTTTTGCAGGAGTATCTAATGCCTTTGCCAATAACGGACACGGCATTTGGCTGGGGACCAATGCCTACGGTTACGACCCCGAAAGAGGTTATTACGTTACCTTCGACGTGCTGTATTACAACAACGACGGTTACGACGAGGGTATTCAGTGGGCTACGTTTTTGTGGCCAAATGCCGCTGGTAGCTTCATCAATGTA
>JAISWT010000012.1 GCA_031271005.1 Prevotellaceae bacterium
ATTGACGACGATTTTTTGCTGTTCGACAAAATCAACATTTTGCCTGCATTTTATCAACCGTTTGAAAGCGATATGACAACCTTTGTGATTTGCACCAAAGGCGAAATGCGGGGTAAAATCAACCTGAAACCATATTCGACTGCTGCGCCCTGCATTATTACGATTTTGGCAGATAAAATACTTCAATATGAGTATGTCAGCAAAGATTTTGAGGGTTATTTTATTGTTATGTCAAAGCGTTTTACGGACGGACTTTTCCTTATTACACAGGAACGCTTACCGTTGTCGCTGTCTGTTGATAATAAACCATATACGCCACTATCGACAGAGGATTTAGAAACATTCAAAACCTATTATTTTATGCTGAAAACAGTGCTGGAAATGCGTGATAACCCGCACCGCAATGAAATGGTGAAACATTTGACCATGACATTTTTTTATATGTCGCACTGGAAAGTTCACAAAAAATCGGAAATGCCCGTTCAAACGCCGTGCGCCGTTCTTGTTGATAATTTTTTGAAATTAGCGGAAAAACATTATAAAACGGAAAAGCAAGTTGGTTTTTATGCCGAAAAACTGTGCCTTACGCCGAAATATCTGTCGCGAATAATCAAACAAAACACAGGCAAATCCGCCAACGAATGGCTTGACGACTACGTTATGCTCGAAGCGAAGGCTCTGCTCAAATCCACCAATATGACCATTCAGCAAATCAGCGACTATTTGAATTTTCCTTCACAGTCGTGTTTTGGGAAATTTTTTAAGCGCGAGGAAGGCATAAGTCCGCGAGAGTACAAAAAGAAATAATATTTAATCAGTCCTCTTTTATCTACTTGGTTATCAGTCGTTTATTTGATTTTCAATTTAATAGCGTGCGCCGCCTTTTCTTTCTTTTCTTCAATACCATGGAAAGAGGAACGGAGTTAGGGAAAATGAGAGTTTTTCATTGGAATTCAATTATTTAAAAATTCGTTTAAAAAGTTCGAGCAAATCGTTTCTTACTGTTTCGTAATCGGGCAATTTGCCGTTTTCAATTTGGCGTTCCAAACTGTTGCGCCAAGCCGCTTTCAAAATTTTATCGTTTTGCGGACTTATAAACTGCTCAATGCCTGCAAATTGCAGGTTTTTGTATGCCGTTTTTTCGCGAAATGCACTTACAACTTGCTGCCGGTCAATATTTTCAATATTTCGGCTCAAATACCAAATATCGTAATAATCGCGCGGTGCAGTGTAGGAACGCTGTATCAGGGCGCGGATTTTTTCGGCAAGCGTCTCGGCAATGCTGTAAATTGGTATGTCGGTGGCATTTTCCGTCAAATTATCGCTATAATTGTGAATTACAGCCGTTTTGTCGGGCGGGAAAATCATTTTTTCGTATAAAATCACTTCCATTTTAATGCTTGTGAGCCAGCGCGAAGGTTCTGGCGGCTGCTGATTTTTGCCGTGTTCCGCTCCCCAATATTTTATTTGCGCAGCATAACCTGTCAGTTTATTGTTAAAATGCAGATTTTCAATTGAATGAATATGCAAAGGCATTTCGGTACGCTCCGTAACCAAGGCAACAATTTTTTTGAGCAAAGACAAATCAAGCGCAAAATTTTCATTCGTTGCCGTAAAGTCTAAATCTTCTGAAAAACGATAATCGGGCAAACGGCACTTTTTCAGGCAGGTACCGCCTTTGAAAATCAGATTTTTGCGACATTCGGGAACAGAAAAAATCGCATCAACAAAATGTCCCAACACCCAATCTTTGTCAACGGTGGCGGCGCGGACTTTCTTTTCTGCCGCAATTTTGTTTATTTCGCTTTTGCCAATCATCTTAATATGAATTATTTACAATTCCTGAAATTTTTTCCTGCGGCAAATTCATTCGCAAATACCAGCGGCTGTTTGCCTCGCCCGTTTTTTCGCCGAAAATATCAAACAAATCGTAACTGCGATTGACTTTCGAGCAGGCAAACTTTACAAACCGCGCAAGATTTTTCTTTTCAAACAGTTCCGCTAAAAATCCCAAACGTTTGATTACAGCGATATTATTAACCTCATTGCAATAATTTATCAGTTTTTCGGAACTCGCTTTTGCCCGATAAAAAGCCCTGATTAACTCTGCAAAACCGCCGCTGTATTGCGGCAAATCGAAACAGTCAATAATCGTTTTTTCAATGTCGGTCAGCGGAAATTTGTAGTTTCCAAAACCGTCATACATAATTCCGATACTTTTATTTGCCTGAATTTTAATGAATTGATAAGTTGTGTCTGCAAATTTCACCTCTTTTTTGAGTTGCGTAGTCTGCACAAAAACCCTGTTTGGAAACTGCTCCGTCAATCCGTGCAATGCCAAAGCCGACCAGTAGGCAATCGCGCTGTTTTTGGCAATGAAAGTTCCAATCACGTTTTCGTTTCGGAAGTTGGCGCGGCAATATTTTCCGCGTTCAATGCGTTGTAGAAAACCCGTAAAAACCAGATTTTCAACAATTTCATTGATTGTGCGATTAGCCAAATTCAATTCCTGTTTGATTTTTTGAACTTCAAAGCATTGAATTTCTTCATATTCAAGATATTTTACAAAATCATTTTGTGTCATATTCTTTTCGTTTATCTAAATAATATAACCGTTTTTTAAGCGGGTATATTATTTTATTTCACGCTACAAAGATACACTTTTTTCCTGATAAACAAATTATTTTATTTTTCGGTTAAATCTTTTTTGAGGCGCTATGATAATGATTGAAAAATAAAACCCTTATTTACAAAAGTTCCTTAAAATCTGCAGGCAAAATTTTTTCTCTGTGCCTCTCTGTGCAACCTCCCGCTTTGGCGGGACAAGTTCCATGTTTCTCTGTGAAAAATAAATTACACAGAGAAACACGAAAATGACGTTTGAACCAACGAAAATCGGGACAGATTTTTATTCTGTCCCGATTTTATTATTTTTGCAAAAAAAAGATTAAACATATATTTGTATACCCCCCCCCAAAACCAAACTCTCGAAACATATAAGGTAAAATATTGATTTTCAGTGGGTGTTGAAAAACGAAAATCTTTTTGCGGTTTGATTTACTTTAATTTTGCTTTAATTCTTTAAACGCAATTAACGATATATTTTATCTTTGGTTTAATTACGATTAAAAAATGCCTGAAAACTGCAAACAACCGCTGCAAATACTTTAAATTGGCGTTTTATGATTCTTTGTGCTCCTAAACAGTGGGGCTTTTTTTATTTGATAACAATATCGTATTCCATTCGTGCCTGCATAAAACTTTGATTTTCAGCGCTTTTCAGGTTTTTTATCAGATTAAAGCCTTCGTTGCCAAAGTATTCGCGGGCAATCTTCGCTTTTACATCTTCGCCTGAAAGTCCCTGCATAATGCGAGCGAAGAGCGGCAGTTTTTCGGGGTACGATACTATGCTGTACTCTTCGAGGTTCACTTTTTGCGCGGCAATTTCAATTGCTCTTTGCAGGTTGCCGAGTTCATCAACAAGCCCTATTTTCAGCGCATCTTCGCCTGTCCAAACGCGCCCTTCGGCTATTTGCTTAATGGAGTCGACCGAAATATTGCGCCCTTCAGCGCAGCGACTCACGAAAGTTTCGTAGCCGCGCTCAATGTAGGCTTGCAACAGGTTGCGCTCTTCGGGCGTGAAAGGGCGATTGAACGAAATCATATCGCTGTGCTGATTGGTTTTCACGCCATCAAAAGTTACGCCTATTTTTTTTGTAAGTCCTTCAAAATTTGGGATTAACCCAAATATTCCGATAGAGCCTGTCAGCGTGTTCGGTTGTGCCACGATACAGTCGGCGTCACACGAAATGTAGTATCCGCCCGATGCTGCATAGTCGCCCATTGACACTATGACAGGCTTTTTGGCTTTAAGTTCGGAAACGGCACGCCAAATTTGTTCCGATGCAAACGCGCTGCCGCCGGGCGAATTAACGCGGAACACAACCGCCTTTATTGCATCATCTTTGGCTATTTGCTCAATCGCTTTGTTCATTTGCTCGAAAGTAATATTGTCAACCGATGATTGGCTTGCATCCATAATTTCGCCGGAGGCATACAGCACGGCAATCCTTTCCTTCTGCAATTTCTTAGTCGAAGGAACAAGTGTCATCTTGCTGTGTCCCACATATTTAACCTTTGCATCGGCGGCATTTCCCAAAAATTTGTTTATAATGCCATCAACTCCATCTGCATAAGTTATGGTGTCAATCATTCTGTAAGCCAACACTTCGCTTGCGGGCATTAGCGCCAGCATTTTGTCGGCAAAAAAGTTTAACGAGTCGGATGCGATTTCGCGGCTCTCGCTCACTTGCCTCACAATTGTATTCCATATAGAATTGGTAAAAATTGTAACTTGCTGCCTGTTTGCCTCGCTCATTTTGTCGTCAGTGAACGGCTCAACTGCCGATTTGAACGTGCCTACGCGCAGTACCTGCATTTCGATGCCCATTTTGTTGAGCAGCCCTTTGAGGAAGGGCGTTTGAGTAGCCAGCCCTTGCCATTCTACCATTCCCTGCGGATTGGCAATAACCTTGTCGGCTACCGAGCAGAGGTAATATTGCCCTTGCGAATAGTTGTCGCCGTATGCAACGATGAATTTTCCGCTCTGCTTGAAGTCTTCGAGCGCATCTCTGATTTCTTTGAGCGAGGCAAATCCGC
Organism: Prevotellaceae bacterium; assembly: GCA_031271005.1. Classification (GTDB taxonomy): domain Bacteria; phylum Bacteroidota; class Bacteroidia; order Bacteroidales; family Paludibacteraceae; genus WRGS01. The sequence continues at coordinate 4,660 of JAISWT010000012.1, forward strand.
TACTCAAATAGCCGCCTGCTTTGAGATAAATCCCCGCAATTTTGTCGTTTGTTTTTGCTTTTCTGATGTTATACAAAATTTCGTCAAGCCCAATCAGCGAGTTTTCCACGCCGTACATTTGCCCAACGATTTCGCTCATAGGGTCTTCCTGGTAGCGTTCCAAGAGCGTTCCGTTGATGTTAAGTTCATACACCGACTGTGCTTTGAGTTTAACAGGCGTGTCTGCCGTCAATGTCATTGCTCCAATCATTCCAAACATTATTACGATGCCAATGATTGACATAATAATCATTCCGACAATCGTTGCCAGAACATATTTAAAGAACTGTTTCATTTGTTTTAAGTATTAATTTTTTTGTTATTTTAATTATTTTAATAAATAATATTCATCTCTTTTCTTTTTCGGCAGTGCGCGAATAACTTCGTCTGCCGAATGTATTACAAGTTCGCGGATAAGTGCATCCGGCACGTCTCGCGACAGATAAACCGAGTTCCATTTCATATTGTTGCCCGCGTAATAGCCTTTTGTAATACCTCTATATCGTTCGCGCAGTTCGGGCGATTTTTCGGGGTCGCATTTCAGAGTAACAAGAAATTCGCCGTCTTTGGGCGTCAGCCCGTAAAACGCAAACATCTTCCCCATAACCTTATACACGGGCGTATCTTCGTCAAACGGCAGGCACTCTTCAACGCCTTTTACCGACAAACATATTTCGCGCAACTCTTCGATGTTCATTTTATTTAATTGATAATTTACTATCTGCTAATTATTCCCGTTCTACTTTCCCGTTAACTTTTAACTTAATAGCTTCCAATATTTGCTGATTTTTCAATTCGCATTCCCAAATTCTTACAACTGTCCAACCTTTATTTTCAAGCGTTTGTGTAACGAATTTGTCGCGATTAATATTTCGCTCGCGTTTTTTTGTCCAATAATCTGCATTATTTTTGGGGCGTGTGTTTCGGCAGTCGTGTCCGTGCCAGAAGCAACCATCAACAAATATGGCTGCTCTGTGTTTGGGAAACGTAAAATCGGGCTTGCCAAAAAGTTTGCTGTTTCTTCGCCAGCCTGTAATGTGATTTTCTTTGAAAAACGCAATGAGTTTCAGTTCTGTAGACTTATTTTTTGCGCTTTTTACCTGTCGCATTATTTCGCTGCGCTGCTCTTTTGTAAAAACATCAGCCATTGCGTTTTTTGAATGTTACCCACGTTTCATCAACGCCAAGCGCAGATAGAATTTGTTCCTTATCAAGCGGTTCTGTTCGGAGTTTGGGTAATTTTTCATTTTCCATATTATTTTCCAAATTCTAATGAATATTCTTGAATAACAGACGTTTTATCCATTGTGTTTGAAACATAAGGTAACAATTTTAAAATAACGGCTTTTACAAGATTTACGGGTACGGCATTACCTGCCTGTTTTCTTGCCTGACTGTCATTTACAACAATTTTATATGTGTCGGGAAATCCCTGCAAGCGAAACATTTCGCGAGACGTTAATCGTCTTTCTCCATTTACCAGCAAATAATTATATGACGTGCCTGAACGCAAAGCGCACGAATACGGATAGGAACAAATATTACCGGATTTATTTTCGTGCCAAATTGACAGTTTATATGCCGATTTATGTTTGTTTTTTCGTTTTTCTAAAATATAATCAGATACATAGTGTTTGTCATCAACGTTTTTTTCTAAAATTTCAGAAAGCGGTTTGAAAGGACGTTCCGGCGCAGGAAACGAAAAAATGACAGGCTGTTTATGTCCCACAATAATAACACGTTCCCTTTTTTGAGGCAACCCATAATCAAGCGCGTTCAAAACGGCGTATTGAACGTAATAGCCTAACTCTTTAAGTGAATTGATTATAATCTTTAACGTTTGTCCTTTGTTATGCCCGACTAACTGTTTTACGTTTTCTAAAACAAATGCTTTTGGCTGTTTTTCTTCTAATATACGCGCAATATCAAAAAACAAAGTTCCGCGCGTATCTTCAAAACCTTTTCGTTGTCCGATAATGCTGAATGGCTGGCAGGGAAAACCGGCAAACAAAATATCGTGGTCAGGGATTTCCTTTTGGTCAATTTTGGTAATGTCGCCCGATGGAAACTCGCCAAAATTTTCCTCATACGAAAAACGACATGCTATATCAATATCTGAAGAAAACACACAGTTTGGAATAAGGTTATTTTCGCGGCAAGCCTCATCCATTGCCTGACGAAAACCGCCAATGCCGCAAAACAGGTCTATAAATTTAATCTCTTCCATTGCTGTTAATTTTAAAAATACAAAATTAGATTAAAAACCTCAGTTTTCCAAGCGCATGAAATAAAAATCAATGTCGCTATCGCACTTCGCCCGCATCGCCTCATATCACCTTTCGCGCCTTTTAATTTTTATCTGCTACTTGCTTCTGTAAATCCAGCATCCTGCTTCTGACGGATGGTCCTGCACCCAGTCGGTTGCATTTTCTTTGCGCAGAAGGTTAATTATCATTAAATCGCCAATGGCGGCAATGGTGAAAATTATTCCAAAAACAAGTAAAAATCCGTTGCCGATAATAATTGCCGTTATTGCGGGTAAAACGCCCAGAATCAGCATTGGCATTATCGCTCCTGTAATGTAGTGGCGCACCTGTAAAGGTTCGCTGCAATGACAGTACGGCGAGCAAAGTTTGTCCCACATTATGCCTAATTTTATAGATTTCCAGCCACGCGAGGCATATTTTGCCCAAACAATGCCGTGTATAAGTTCGTGTAAAACAATACCGACAACAAAAGCAAGTACATAAATACCTGTATTTACTAATATATTTACAGATGTATTGCTGAAGATTGCAGGAAATGCAAAACCGCCGATGTTTTTCCAAATGAAATAGAATGGTAATCCGAATATCAGCGCTGTTGGTATTGCAAACGCAATTCCCCAAAGATTTGCACTTAGAACATTGATTATTAGCAAATCTTTTTGGCAGTTTTCTTCCTTGAATACGGTTTTCATTTTTGTACAATTTTTTTTCAACCTGAATTAATTTCAAAACATTTTAACCGCAAAGCGTGCATTGATTAGTATTATGGAAAAAGAAACTTTACAGCACGCCTTGCGATTAAAATTTAATTATCAGAGTTTAAGCTATTTACTGCTAATTGCTAATTATTTAAGGTTTTCTGCCAAAAATCCTAACATATATTTATAAAATTCGATTCGGTTTTCTTCGTGCGCGTATCCGTGTCCTTCGTTGTATTTCACCATATAAGGCACGTTTACACCTTTTGCGCGGAGTTGCTCAACAATCTGGTCGCTTTCGTTGATATTTACTCGCGGGTCGTTTGCGCCCTGCACTACAAAGAGCGGCGATTTGATTTTGTCAATCTGGTAAGCCGGCGACACTTCTTTTGCTATCGCTGCCTCTTCGGCATTTTCAGTGTCGTACCAAATTTCTTTTAACATGTCTAAATACGGTTTCCAGTATTCAGGGATAGACTTCATAAACGTGAATATATTGCTAACTCCTACATAATCCACTCCGCATGCGTACAAATTCGGGGTTTTAATCAATCCCATCAGTGTTGCATATCCGCCGTGCGAGCCGCCGTAAATTGCGATTTTATCTGCATCAACCCATCCCTGCTCAATAACGTATTTAATGCCGTCTTCCACGTCGTCCATACATTTTCTGCCTACCTGTTTGAATCCTGCCTTGAGAAATTCGGTGCCGTATCCGCCTGATATTCTGAAATTCACCTGCAAAGTAGCATAGCCTCTGCTTGCAAAGAGTTGTGTTTCGGGGTTAAAGCCCCACGAATCGCGAACTCCCTGCGGACCTCCGTGTGGATTAACTACCAGAGGCACTTTTTTGCCTTCGAGAGCGGCTTGTGGCAGTGTAATGTAGCCATGAATGGTCAGTCCGTCCCTGCTTTTGAAAGTAATCGGTCGCATGTCAGCCATATCGTTTTCCTTCAACTGCGGCATCAAATCATACAGTAAAGTAAATTTCTTTGTTTTGTTGTCGTACTGATAATAAGTTCCGTAGAGTTTGTCGGACTGCACTACAATCAGGAAGGTATTTTCGTCATCGTCGTGGTCTGCCACCGAAAACTGTTTCCCTGCAAATTCTTTTTCCATTCTGGCGTGCAGGTCTTTATAGAATTTGCTTACAGGTACAATAACCTGTTTTTCGCCTTCGTAACCAAAATAATCAATTTCGTAATTTCTTTTTCGGCTTCGGCTGAATCCTGAGATGTCATAGTCGGGGTTGGTAAATACCTCTTCCACAATTTTTTTGTTTTTAAAATCGTAAATCACAATTCGTGCCTTGTCGCTGTTCACGTTGGTTGCTACATAGGCATAATCGGGGTTTTTGCCCGAATAGTCAAAACCGACAATGCTGAACCCTTCGTACCATTTTCCGCGATAAACAGAATAAAATTCGTTTGTTTTGAGGTCTTTGTAAAACAGTTCCATTTCCACGCCATTCACCATTTTGTAATAAGCGCGCAGATTTCCCTCTTTATCAAAGTCATAACCCTGAATGGAATTTGCAGCGTCTTTGTTTTCATACAGTTGTGTCAGTTCTCCGGTAACAATATTCAATTTATACGGCTCAAAAAGTTGCGGATTATTTTTGTTCATTTGTATTATCATGTAATCCTTTTGCTCTTTGAGAATATTCAGGATGCCTGATTTTACGTTCTCAAACGGAGTGAGGTCAATGTTGTTTGTTCCGTCGAGGTTTACCGCATAGATGTGATAATTTTCGTTGCCGCCTTTGTCCATCATATAAATCAGGCGCGTTTCGTTTACCCAAAAATATCCGCGTATGAGTTCGTCTTTTTCCTCAATCACACGTTTTACTTCTCCGGTAGCAATGTTTTTCACATACACGTGTCGTTTGGTGGAGCCGTCTTCCTTTTCCATATACGACATATATTTTCCGTCCGGCGAGAGTTGGAAACTCGATGCTTTTGGGCGCGAAAAATAGTCTTCCACCCGATACTTGTAATCGCCCTTATCCAGTGCGGCAAGTTTTGTTAAATCGGCGTCAGGTGTTACCAGAGCCGTATTTCCCGGCAGTTTAGCCTCGAATTTCTCCAAAACGAGCGGAAATTTCTGCCCCATTTGTTCAAAGTCGCCGCTGATTTTGTCGCCGCTCAACTGTCCGATGAAATTTGCCTGCAAAGCGCTCATTCCGAGCGTCAGTTGGTTGTCGGCAAACTCTGTTTTTTCCACAGGTACGCCTGCGGCGCCCTGCATAGGCACATCGAGCGTGGTTGTCAATGCGCCGTTGTCGTCGCTGATATGGAAAATTAATTCCAACTTCATTCCCTGTACGTCAAGCGTACCTTTCCAGTCGCCTGTAATTTGCGAACTTACATTCATTGTTGTCATACTTAAAATAAGAGATGACAAAATTAAGATTTTTTTCTTCATTCAGGTAAAATTATTATTTTTTAAATTAAAAACTATTGTTCACTAAATTCTAATATGTCGCCCGGCTGGCAACTCAGTTCTTTGCAAATAGCCTCAAGCGTATTGAAACGTATTGCTCTGGCTTTGCCTGTTTTAAGAATAGACAAATTGGCAGGCGTAATATTAACTCTTTCTGAGAGTTCGTTAAGCGAAGTTTTGCGCTTTGCCATCATCACATCTAAATTTACTATTATCATTTTGTTGTACTTTTTTTATACGGTCAATTCATTTTCCTCTTTTATTTTTGTCGAAATTTTCAGGATTTCGGCAAAAAGCAGCGTTCCAATCCCCATTATCAAATACAGATATGACTCGCCCATTGTAAATACGATTTCATAATTTTGCAGTTCCAGCAATTTTTTTGCTGTAATATATACTTGCAAATAATTTAAAAGATGAAACACAAACAAGAAGACAAGCGCGTATCCTGTCCACTTCAAACGCCTTATATTCAACACATTGAATACATCGTCTTTTACTATTGAGCGAATGATTTTGAATATTAGCACAGGGATAAGAATCAGAATAAACAGCGCTGCCCATGCAAAAATGCTAAGTAACATTTCAATCAAAAACGTTTCTGCAGGCATTTGCGCGAAGTCAATTTTAGCCGCATAAGTATTTGTTCTTACTTTAAGAATTTCACCTGATTTCAGGTTTTGCATATTATCACAGTAACGTTCGCCCTTGGGCAACACATCGAAATGTAAAATTGAATATTTCATTGCAAATACGCCTTCTTCTGATCCTACCGAATTGTAGCCGTCCATAAAATTGCCCGAAATATCGTCAAAATTTGAGGTGAAATTGAAGACTACAATAGCCACATACAAAACGCCGAAAAGAACCACAAGAATTTTCAACCTTTTATTCATAAAAAATAAATATTATTCGTTATACAAGAATTATTTATCGAAAAACGATGTGGCAAAAGTACTGCAATATTTTTTAACAGCAAAATATTTTTTAAAAATTAACAAAAAATAACAAACGTTTGTTAGTGGTTAGTGGTGATACTTTACAATTATGAATTGAAAAATTATATAAAAAACGTATCAGAAACATCTCATACAGAGTATTTTGATTTCCCCATCGTAGTTTTTTGGAACAAGGTGTGCGGATAGACAAAGCCAACGTTTGATAAGAAGACAGTAATTTTCAAAGGATTATCTGACAACTGACAACTTTATTCAGGGGATTGCTGCGCAGATAAACATTAACATTCTCTGTGTTCAAATATTTTCAATAATTGATTTTGTGATGTACTCCAACTGTTCTTCATCAAGTTCGGTGTGCATGGGCAGCGACAAAACGCAGTTGCACAGCGCTTCGGCAACAGGAAAATGCCCTGCCTTATAGCGCGGGTCTGTGTATGCTTTCTGCAAATGCAAAGGCACAGGATAATAAATCATTGCGGGGACAGCACGTTCCTGCAATTTTTTTTGCAGTTCATTTCTGTCAACGTTTTTCAGTTTGACAGTATATTGGTGAAAAACATGCGAACTTTTTGCGCTTCTACTTGGGATTATTATTTTTTCATTATTTTTGAAAGCGCTATCGTAAAAATCGGCAGCACGCTGACGGGCTTCCGTATAGTTGTTCAGGTATTTAAGTTTCACATCTAAAACCGCAGCCTGAACGCTGTCGAGCCGCGAATTTACGCCCACAAGGTCGTGGTAGTAGCGCACTTTCATTCCGTGGTTCGAAATAATGCGGATTTTTTCAGCCAGTTCATCGTCGTTGGTGAACACAGCGCCGCCGTCGCCATAGCAACCGAGATTTTTGGACGGGAAAAAGGACGTACAACCAATGTGCCCAATGGTACCCGACTGCATTCTTTGTCCGTTGTCAAAAGTATATTCAGCGCCAATACTTTGACAGGCATCTTCTACAACATAAAGATTATTTTCTTTTGCAATTTGCATAATCTCTTGCATATTAGCACATTGTCCGAACAGATGCACAGGCGCTATTGCTTTTGTTTTCGGTGTGATGGCTTTTTTTATTGCTTCAACAGAGATGTTAAACGTATCAAACTCCACATCTACCAGCACAGGTCTAAGTCCGAGCAGGGCTACCACCTCGGCGGTTGCGATAAATGTAAAGGTCGGCGTTATAACCTCGTCGCCGGCTTGCAAGTCGAGAGACATCAGGGCTATTTGCAGTGCGTCTGTTCCATTGCCTACGGGAATAACATGTTTGACTGCTAAATATTTTTCCATGTTATGCTGAAAATCTGTTACCTTGCTGCCTTTGATAAAAGTGGTTGTATCAAGTACTTCCTGTATTCCCGCATCTATTTCTGATTTGATTTTGTCATATTGACTTTTCAAATCTACCATTTGTATTTGTTTCATTTTCAACCAATTATTTTATATGGGTACTTCGAAAAAATGTTTTTTTGCTGTAAGTCAAAACATGCGAAATGTCATTTCCATTTTGTTTGACGTGTAATTTTTTGCTGAATAAAAACAGCGCAGAAAGTATTTTCTACGCTGTTTTTATTCATTGCAACAAACTGTTTTTCTATTTTGAAATAACAAATTCTACTCGGCGGTTGCGTGCGCGATTGTCGGGGGTATCGTTGCCGGCAATAGGTTGTCTTTCGCCTGCGCCGTCTGTTGTTATCATTGACGCATCAACGCCTCTGTTAACCAGATAATTCCTAACAGATAATGCTCTGTCTTTTGAAAGTGCATCGTTGTAAGCATCGGAACCGATATTGTCGGTATGACCGATAATTCTTACTTTTGCTCCGCTACCATTTTCTTTGAGAATTTTAGCGATGTTGTTCAAAATTTCAAAAGAATTCGGTTTGTCTAATTTATTCGTTCCGTCAATTTCACTTGAATTGAAATGGAAGTGAATATTGTCGAAAGAAACGCTTTCTGACACTGTGCCTTTTGTTCCTGCACTCAGGTCATTTTTCACGTTGTCAAGCGCTCTTTTGAGGTCGTTAATGTCATTGGTGTTCTTTTGAACTTTTGGTTCAAGCGCCTTGACATCGTTATCTAAGCCTTTGACTGTATTTTCAAGGTCGTCAACTCGCTGTTTGAGTCCTTCGTCCGATGGAGCAACGCTGTACAGGTCGGCGAAGTAATCCTTAACCAGTGCATTGCGTGTGTGGTCTTTGCTAACTGCTCCCAGTTTGAACCTCAGACCGATGTTGGCAACCCATGCATCGTTGTTGTAAGTTCCTTGCGAGCCGTCTGCGCCCTGTTTTCCTCCCAAAATGTCATACGTATACGCACGATATTGACCTTCAAACACGAGCGCTATAACGCGAGACAGGTTCCAGTCAAAATTGAATCCGGCTGCAACTACCGGCGAAAAAGCGTTCTCTTCTTTGTTCACTTTTTCATCAGAGTCTTTATAGGCAAAGCGACCGACACCCATACCGAAGTTTGCGTAAAGAGCGGTCTTGCGCCAGAAGCCTCTGCGCAAAGGCGAAACGAGATTAGAAACATTGAACGAACTGTTCAAGATCGCATCAATTGTGTTTCCTTCAAAATTATAACGGTTGTAATTGTACCAACCCGCTTCTAAACCTATGCCATAATAAGGCGTTGCGGTATATTCAACCTGTAGAACAGGAATTTGCCAACTTGACCTTAAAATGAAAGCGTCCAGCCCGTTGTCGCCCGGACGCGAGATTGTAGCGCGTGCATCGCGCTGAATGCGGAACTGGTTAAGACCACCTTTAATAGCGATTGACCAACGTGAATAGTCAGGGGCTTGAGCAGCAACTGTACTAAATCCTATCAGCACAGAGGCAAACATTAAGATAGTTTTCTTCATAAAAAAATTTGGATTTTAATGTTAATATTATTCTTAATTTTCTTGTTTATGTTACTATTTAAAATTTTTTATTTTTTTCTGTTTACTAATACGTTAACAAAAACGCTGCAAATTTACTACTTATTTTTTTAAAAACAAAAAACAAAACAAAAATTAATGATTTTTTCATTTATTTTTTATTCAATCGTTTGCGGAAGGTACTTTTGATAGTATTTTTTTAAAGGGGACTTCTAAAAATTAGATTATTTTAGGCGGGCAAGTTTTCAAAAGCGCAGTTTACTAATGTAAATGAGCATTTTGAAAATGTAGCCCAACGACAAATAAGCAATTTTTAGGAGTTCCCTAAACTGTTCGCTTTTTTTTAGGTACAGCAACAAATTATTCTGCAATCAGTGTAATATTTTAAAGAGCAGTTCTTTGTAAATCTCATTCAAGTCGTTCTTTGCCGTTCCGAATCCCTTGCTTGCAGCATCGGCGCCGCGCAGATAACTGATGATATTCATTGTTTTCCATGCGTTGTAATTTCGCGCGGCGGTAGCCACTTTGTCGGCGGCAGGATAGGGCGGAATGCCTAAGGATTTGCCAATTTCGAGAGATTTTGCGCGGCGGTCGTTAAAACTTTCATTTCCAGCGATTTTAATGCTCGGCGGCAGATAATGATAGAGCAAAATATTTACAAAAAAATTAAACAGTTGTGGCAAAACCATTTGTATCGGATTGGCTTTGCTGTTGTGGGCAAAGTATCGGACAATGCGGTTGGCTTTGAGTACATCCTTCTGAATAATAGCATCTTGCAGTTCAAATACGTTGTAATCTTTGCTTATTCCTATGTTCTTTTCAATATGCTCGGCGGTGATTTTGCGGCTGTTATCGGGCAGGGTGATTATCAGTTTGTCGAGTTCATTAACAATTTTTGTCAGATTTGTCCCCAAAAATTCGCACAGCATTGACACCGACTTGCTGTCCATCTCAATCTTGGCGCTCTGAATGTACGCTTTAACCCAACTCTCAATTTCGTAGTCGGGGATTTCGGGCGACTCAAAGACTACGCCAATCTTTTCTATTTCCTTAACCCACTTTGAACGCTTATCAGGGGTGCCATGTTTGTAGCAAATAACTAATACAGTGGATTTTAAGGGGTTCTGCAAATAGTAGAGCAGATTGTCCCAGTCTTTTTTTATATTTTGTGCTTCCTTTATTATAACTACCTGATAATCAGACATCATAGGGTATCGTTTCGCAGTATTTATTATCGTAGAAATATCTGTATCGAGCCCATATAATATTGTCTGATTAAAATCTTTTTCGCTTTCGGAAAGCACATTTTGAGCAATATAATCCGAAATCTTGTCAATGTAATATGCCTCTGCGCCCATCAAAAGATATACGTTTTTGTATATCTTCTGTTGCAAATCAGCGATAATCCGCTCGCAACTTACTCCTTCCTTTTTTGCCATCTTTATTTTTGTCAGAAAAATTAGAACTGAATTTTTTTTTGCAAAATTAAAAAAAAGTTTTCATCTGTTTATATTTTATTTTTTAAGGTCAGATGGAACTCACACGACAACATAATCATAACCTTGTGTGTTTTGTTAATCGTGGTCGTTTCATAGTTTTGATTTTGTCTCCCGCTTTGGCGGGACAAGTCTTGCGTATTGTCTTTTGTTTTTCCCTAACGGGAAATTCCGTGTTTCAATTCGTTAGGATTGGTAGTTTGGAAGAAATAACATTGCCCCAACCTACATTCCGTTAAGAATGCAACTTTTTCTGACAACCTTTTTTTATTAGCAATTTATTGAATTTTATTTTAAAAAAAACTGTATTTCTGAAAACTGAAAACTTTTTTTTAACTTTGCATAAAAAACCTTATGAAACCCCCATGACTAAATTAAAGATTTAGACACACAAGGGAATGATTGAATTTCAATAACTTATAAAATTTAAACTTATGAAAAAAAAATGTTGTTTTGCTTTTATTCTATTGTTAATAAGTGTTTTATGTTTTTCGTGCAAAAATAGAAACCGTTTTAGAATATCGGTGTCCGACCTGAAAAAAACCGAAAAATCGCTGCACATTATTCGTTTTGACAGCGCTATCATCAATCTTGACACCAATAATGCGGTTAACAGTCTGAAAAATCTGGCGGAGCAATACCCCGAAATTTACGCCAACTATTTCGAGATGCTGCAAATAGATGCCGCAGACACTGTCTTTACCGCAAAAATGATGATAGATTTGCTCACAGACAGCGCTTATTCAAGTATAAACAGGGCAGTGGGCAAGACCTTTGTCAATATTGCGCCAATAGAGCGGCAAATGGCTTCGGTTTATACTTATTTTAATACCTATTTTCCTGAGGTTCAACTGCCTGACATTTTCTTTTTCGTTTCGGGTTGCAATGCTTCCACCGTCATTTTTCCTAACTGTATCGGCATTGGGACAGACTGGTATCTGGGCGAAGACTTCTATAATTTTTACGAGAAACTCACTTATGCCTATCTGGTACAGAACATGACCCCGCAAAGCATTCCGGTTGACATTAGTTTGGCTATTTTCAAAATGAATTTTCCTTTTCGCAGTGAGCAGAATCGCCTGATTGACAATATGTTGTATCAAGGGAGACTGATGTATCTTTTATCTGTGATGCTGCCCGAAGCAACGCCCGAAAATATCGCCGGCTACACGCCCGAGCAATTTGCGTGGTGCAAACAGTATGAGCGTGAGATTTGGGGAACAATTATTGACCAAAAGCACTTGTTTTCAACTGATTACGGACTGATACGCGATTATACGGGCGATGCTCCGTTCACGCAGCCCGTTTCGCAGGAGTCGCCCGGACGGGTGGGCAACTGGATTGGTTGGCAAATAATTAAAAGTTATATGGACAACAACACTGACGTTGCGCTGCAAACGCTCGCCAGAGACAACAATTTTCAAAAAATTCTGGAAAAATCAAAATATAAACCATAACGAAAAGAAATGAATTTTTAGTGAATAATTATTGATAGAACATAGAACATAGAGTATAGAACATAGACAAAATACAGTTTTTTTAGAATTAGAAATAAATTAATAGTTATTAGAGTTTAGAGTAGTGAGTAGTGAATAATAAAATACAGAATACGCAGAAATTAATAATGAAGAAATTAAGAAATTAAGAAAAAACGTACTAACGTTTTTTTTAAGATGTGTCAGGTATAAGGCGCGAAAGCGCTAACCACTAACCACTAATAATTAACCACTAACCACGTTATGGTCGATGGAAAATAAAATGACAAATGGAAATCAAAGAAGTTACATCGCAATTTATTGAATCTCTGCTACTTGCGAGAGATACTAATGGACATAAGTACAATTTTGGACATGCTTTGCTCATTTGCGGTCGAAGCGGCATGATGGGCGCTGCGGCGCTTGCTGCGCGTGGCGCTTTGCGGTCGGGGTGCGGGCTGCTGACAGTGCATATACCTGAGGCAGAGCGATTTATATTGCAAAGCGCCTGCCCTGCGGCATTGCTGAGTTTGGACTATAGCGATGTCTTTGCCGAAATTATCAGTTTCGCCAAATACGATGCTGTTGGCATTGGTTGCGCCTTGGGCGATGCGCCGGAGACCGAGCATGCCTTTGCCTTCATGCTCGAAAAATACAAAAAACCGATTGTATTTGATGCCGACGCGCTGAATTTGATTGCAAAGAAGACCGAGTTTCAGAACCTTATACCGCACAACTCCATTCTGACCCCACATGCGGGCGAGTTGCAGCGATTGATTGGCGCTTGGGAAAACGAAGATAACAAAGTGGAAAAAGTTGCTCGCTTTGCAAATAAACTGAACGCAAATATTGTTGTCAAAGGAGCGCACACATCTGTTTTTTCGCCCCAAGGCGTTGTTTTCAGGAGTACGGCAGGCAACGCGGGCATGGCAAAAGCAGGCAGCGGCGATGTTCTCACAGGACTTATAACAGGCTTGCTGGCAAGAGGTTACAGCCCGTTGAACGCTGCTATAATGGGAGTGTTTTTTCACGCTACAGCAGGCGACCGCGCCGCTGCACAGTTTGGGCAGGAGAGTATGAGCGTTGACGACATTGTCGCAGAAATTAGAGTATGGTCTAAATCCAAACTTTGAATCAGACAAAAAAGAATAAAGTTTTCAGTTTTCAATCTTTTTGATTTTGCCACTGATTAAACTGATTATTTTTTTGTTCATTTTCAAAGCAGTTTATTATTCGATATATTCTTGTTGTAGGAGGGTTCTTTAATAGATAAAATCGACAGGATTACAGGATTTACAGGAAAAACAAAATAAAAACCTGTTAATCTTGAAAATCCTGCAATCCTGTAAAACAAACCAAACCTTTAAAATCGACAGGATTACAGGATTTACAGGAAGAACAAAATAAAAACCTGTTTAATCCTGTAAAATAAACCAAACCTTTAAAATCGACAGGATTACAGGATTACAGGAAAAACAAAATAAAAACCTGTTAATCTTGAAAATCCTGCAATCCTGTAAAATAAACAAAACCTTTAAAATCAACAGGATTACAGGATTTACAGGAAGAACAAAATATAAAACCTGTTAATCCTGAAAAATCCTGCAATCCTGTAAAACAAACCAAACCTTTAAAATCAACAGGATTACAGGATTTACAGGAAAAACAAAATAAAAACCTGTTAATCTTGAAAATCCTGCAATCCTGTAAAACAAACCAAACCTTTATCCAAATTAACTATGTTTTATACAGCGCAGCGTGAACCCGTACCCGCGGGAAATGCTGTATGCAGGATTAACGTCGCCATTGTAGCAGAGCAAGACGTTGGCATTAGTTCCTGAGAATAAAATACTCCAATAGTAGCCGAGTGATCCTTGGTGGTGAAGGCGACCATTATATGAGTGGCGAAAACCGCTTGCCGGCAAATGCAGCGTGATTGTAGAACCGTCAGGTTTAACATCAAAGCCGCGTCCGTTGTTATTGTACCATGTCCATGTATTAGCAAGAGCATTATTCTGTGAACCGCTGACTGTGCCGCCGCGGTAAATGCTTCCCCACTCGTCCTGCGAAGGGGTCTTCCAGTTTGTATTTGCGCCGGTGGTTATGGCGTCTGTTTCGGGATAAAATGTTTCGTATGTTAAGCCGTCAGCGTTGATTTTTGCGCAGGGGTCGTTAGCAGCAAAGCGACCTGTACGCCAGAGTTGGTCTATCTCGTTTGCAGGTAAGTCGTAAGCCCAGTTAGCGTTTTGTGCTGATCCTGTGGTGATAAATTTTCCGTAATGGTTGTTATCATAGCGTGACACCTGCCGCCACGGGTAATGTTGTGAGGGACCGATAAGATTCCCGTCTTCAAAAACTATTGGCGTGAGGGCGTTGTAGGCAGCCTGATTTGTGCCTGCGGCGTTAGAGCCGGCAACAAAGCCCGCGCTTTCTCCGCGCTGCTCGTGCCCATCGCGGATGCGTCCCCACTGATAAAGGTCGCCGTAAACCTGCTCCTCGTCTGCAATATAATAATGTCCGCCGTCTGCGTCATTTGGAGTGGAGAAAGTCATTGAGTGGTTTTTCTGCGCGGCAATGGTCAGTTCTGTTGCGCCAAGGTTGAAGCACATAAACGAGAGCCACTCGCCTTGCAGGTTTTTCGCGCCGCAGCCTACTGCTACTTCGGCAATGTTGGAAACTACGCTGTCGTTAGTGGCGTTCTTGGCTACGCAAAAATACCTGTAAAAGCCTGTGTTGTTGGCGTTTCGCGTTGTGCCTTTGATAACGCTTGTGGGCGTAAAAGCGTTGGTGGCAAAGCCCGAACCGTCTGAAGCGGTACATTTTTGCGCAATACGAATATGCACGTTGTTGCCGGTGATTTTGTACCACTGATAAGTCATTGCGCTGCTGCCGCCCGCGCCAAATACTAAAGGAACGGGCACATCATTACCTTCCGGATTTTCATAAAAGGTGAATGCCTTTGGCTGCATAAGCGCGGCGGCGTAGGTTTTGGGCGCTGCGCAGTCGGTTACCCACGCGCCTGTGTTTGGGTTGCTGCCTTTTTGCCAGTGCGCAAATCCAACGCATGTTACCGCATCAGAGTAGCCCGAAACGGGTACATCGGTGGAAACATCGGTAATGAATACCATTGCGCCGTTCTGTCGGTCTCCATATTTGCCATGTCGGGCGTTCAGTTCGGCAAGTGTGAGGCGCGGCACGAGAATACCTGCTGTGTCGTTCGCTACTGCTGTGAGGTCAAGCGTAGCGGCAGGCGTTTCTGTATTTACGCCAACCTGCGCGGTCAGAGCCGCGCCGCTCATCAGGGCTAAAGAGCCCAAAATCAAAATACTCTTTTTCATTTTTGTTAAAATTAAAATTTAAAATGTTATTTTTTTAGTGAATAATTAATAGTGAATAGTGAATAATCTTTAGAGGCGCGATTAATCGCGCACTTACTGTTGCGATTATTAGATTTTTCATTTTTCGTTATTCATTATTCATTATTCACTGATTTATGTAATTTGCTATTGAAAAAAACACATGAAAAAAAGCGTAAATCATTTCTTTTTTAGAAATTTATTTACACCCCTTTGGTAACTAGTAAAACCACTGTAAGCAAATAAATTGAAATAATCCACGCAACCGCGTGAACATTCAACAACTTATTCTCTCTTACTATACTAAAAATTACTAGTTTTCAGGGGTATGAGAATAAGAACGATTGTTCTGCTTTTTTTCTTTTTTTATTTAACCGTATCCATAAATAAAACCATGTTTTATTATTTGTTAAATCAAAATTTCTATTCTTTTAGAACAGTATATCAAATTTATTTATTTGTAAAATATAAAACAAATTGATAAACATTTTTACTATATATGCCTGTTTATAAGCATTTTAGCGATGCAAATTTAATACTTTATTTTTTAACGGCAAATTTTTATTGTTTTTTTTACATAATTTTCAGAATAGTTGTCAGTTATCAGTTATCAGTTTTCAGAGTTTTAATTGAGAATTGCTACCTGCATTGAATTTGCTCCTGCGGCTTGAGGGGGACTTTTAGAGGAAAGTCAGAAAAAATTAACCGCAAGGAACGCAAAGTTTTTCGCAAAGAACGCAAGACTTGTACCGCAAAGCGGGAATGCTTTGTGCCCTTTGTGAATTGCTTCGTGTCCTTTGTGGTGAAAAATATTTAACCGCAAAGGACATACGCATATTCGGGGCGCACACGGGTTTCAATGGGGTGCGCACCTACTCTAATATCTATACTCTAAACTCTAAACTCTATACTCTAAACTCTAATAACTACCAACTGTCTTTCTGTCTTCTGAAAACTGAAAACCGATTTCCTGATAACTAAAAAAAGATTTGTTGGTGCAGACTGCATTTTCAAAATATTTTTCGTACTTTTACAGCCTGTTTTTCGTTCCTTGAAGCAAAAAAATGACAAATAAATGGCTCTATAGCACCCTTAGCGAAGACAAAACCGTCAGTCAACGCCAACTCAGCGAACAGTTGGGCATCAACCCGATACTTGCATGTTTGCTTGTGCAGCGCGGGATAAGCACGTTTGAAGCGGCGCGGCAGTTTTTCCGTCCGAGCCTTGACGACCTGCACGACCCCTTTCTGATGGCTGACATGGACAAGGCTGTGGAACGGCTAACAACGGCTCTGCACATCAACGAAAAAATTCTGATTTACGGCGATTATGATGTGGACGGAACGACTTCTGTGGCGTTGATGTATCGTTTTTTGAAAAATTATTCAACTCAAATAGGCTTCTACGTCCCCGACCGTTACAACGAGGGCTATGGCATTTCTGCACAAGGAGTAGAATATGCCGCCGAAAACGGCTACACTCTGGTTGTTGCGCTTGACTGCGGCATTAAGGCGAATGAGCGGATTGCGCAGGCACGCAGTGCAGGTGTTGATTTTATCATTTGCGACCATCACACCCCCGACAACGAACTGCCGCAGGCGGTTGCAGTGCTGGACCCCAAACGCCCCGACTGCCCTTACCCTTACAAACATCTGTCGGGGTGCGGCGTAGGATTCAAACTTTTGCAAGCCTTTTCTGAAAAAAACAATATCCCTTTTGCCGATTTAATTCCCCTTTTAGACCTGGTCGCCCTGAGCATTGCCTCTGATATTGTGCCTATTACGGGCGAAAATAGAATTTTAACATTCTTTGGGTTAAAACAAATAAATACAAATCCGAGCGCAGGTATTAAGGGGATTATTGATATTTGCGGCATTGGCGAGCGCGAAATTACAATCAGCGACATCGTGTTCAAAATAGGACCGCGCATTAACGCCACAGGACGCATCAAACTTGCCGCCGAAGCCGTTCAACTGCTGATTTCAAAAGATACGTCCTTTGTAAAAGACAAAAGCGAAATACTGAACGAGTACAACAATGACCGCAAAGACCTCGACAAGAATATTACAGATGAGGCAATTGCGATGATAAAATCAGATGCCGAGATGGCGAACAGCAAGTCGATAGTAGTTTATAACCCTGACTGGCACAAAGGCGTTATAGGAATTGTGGCGTCGCGCCTGACCGAAGAGTTTTATCGTCCCTCCGTTGTGTTGACAGAGTCAAACGGTCTGGCATCGGGGTCGGCACGCTCAATTCCGGGTTTTGACCTTTACAAAGGCATTGAAAATTGCCGACACCTGCTCGAAAACTTTGGCGGGCATACCTACGCGGCAGGACTGTCATTGAAAATTGAAAATGTACCTGCATTTATCAAACATTTTGAACGATATGTTGCCGAAAATATTACAGAGGAAATGCTCTCGCCGCAAATTGAAGTAGATGCAGTGATTGAATTTAAAGATATTACTCCAAAATTTTTCCGCATCTTAAAGCAGTTTGCGCCGTTTGGACCGCAGAATATGAAGCCGCTTTTTGTTTCAAAAAAAGTGTTCGATTATGGAACAAGCCGGCTGGTAGGCAAAGACCAGGAGCATTTGAAACTTGAACTTACAGACTCAAGCAGCGAAAACGTGATGAACGGAATTGCTTTTCGCATGTACGAATTTAACGAGCCGCTAAAAGCGCTGAACCCGCTCGATATTGCATATACGCTCGAAGAAAACACATTCAACGGCAATACCTCTATCCAGCTGATGATAAGAGACATAAAACTAAGCACGTAAATTTTTGTAAAACAATATTCTGCTCAATTCTTACAAACGGAGATAACTGAAAATTGAACCCTTTTTTCTATCGTTTTTCAGTAAAAATTTGCTAAATCCACATCTTTATTTTTGCTTTTTATAAAATTTATTTTACTTTTGCCACATTGTTTTACGCAAGTTTTGTGTAGGGAATTTCTAACAACTTAATTATAATCAACATGGACAAACAATTCAAAGATTTCAAGTTCAAACACTTTAAATGGCATTTTGGCGACCGCTATGACGGCTGGCGCGTACGCAATGTTGACACTGTGTTTCAAGTTATTCCCTTTTTTCTGCGCACACGCATTGATGCGCAGAATTTTTACAGTGACCGTATTCATATCAATCACCTCGAGCAATTTGTAACCGACCACAAAGCAGAGATGCCGCAACTTTCCATTATGCACATTCTTATCGCGGCGCTTGTACGGCTGTTCTCTCAGCGTCCAAACCTGAACCGCTTTGTTGTGTGGAACAAAATTTTTGCTCGCAACCATTTCAACTTGTCGATAGCGGTGAAGCGGTCGCTTACCGATAGCGGCGAGGAAACGCTTATAAAGCCATATTTCAGGCTGGAGGATACCTTGCAAGACATTGTAGCGCGTATAAATAATGAAGTAGAGAACAATATCAAGTTGGGTCAAAAAAACGGCTCTGATATAGTTGCAAAAACGCTCGGTCTTTTGCCTTCCTTTTTGCTGCGCACAGCAGTATTGACCCTGTTCTGGCTCGATAAGATAGGAATTATGCCGCGTACAATTTTCCGCGTAAGTCCCTGGCATAGCAGCGTGTTTCTTACTAACATCGGCTCTATTGGCGTAGAAAGCATTTATCACCATCTGTACGAGTTTGGCACTTGCAGCATGTTTCTGGCTCTGGGGCGCAAAACCTCACACAACGTTACCGGCAAAGATGGCAATATATACAAGGATAAAAGTTTGTTGCTGCGTTTTGTGCTTGACGAGCGCGTTTGCGACGGATTTTATTACGCCTCGTCAATGCGTGCGTTAAACAAAATACTTGCCAACCCCGAATGTCTGCTCAAACCACCTGAAAATATCGTTTATGACGAGGGAGTAAGGCGCAAAAAAAGCAAGGCAACAGCAAAAATCTGATTTTTAGAAACTTGTTTCAATGTCAAAAAGCACAAAAATTTAATTCAACAGATTGAAATTTAAACTTTTGACACAAAAATTTGTCTAAAAGAGCGAATCAGAATCAGAATCAAAAAAAATAATTTTACCTTCTTTTATGAAAAAAATTCTCTTTTCCATCATCTGTTTGAGTGTTGTAGTAGCCTCAAACACAAGTTGTCAGAGCCGTGACAACGGTCATTCAACAGAGTCTCAATCTGATGTTGTAACTCAAAACATACTCAGTCGGCGCAGTGTGCGTCAGTACGCTGCACAACAAGTAGGCAGGGACACCGTAGACATCATTTTGCAGGCAGGTATTAACGCTCCCAGCGCAATGAACAAGCAGCCCTGGGAGGTGCGTGTAATTCGTAACAGCGACCTTTTGGCAAAAATCAATGCGTTAAATCCGGATAACAGGTCGCATTTTTACGATGCTCCAACGCTGATTATTGTTGCCAACGACACGACCAACGTATTCAGCCCGTTTGATGCGGGACTTTTTTCTCAAAACGTGATGCTGAGCGCAGAGTCGTTTGGATTGGGCACTGTAGCCTTAGGAATGGTTGCCCGCGACCTCACCGGTGGCACGCCCGAAGCAAATGCTGTGTTGGCAGAGTTGAAACTTTCTGAGAACTATCAGGTTATCATCGGTATCGCGCTCGGATATAAAGCCGAATTGCCCGCCGCCAAGCCTCGCGATGCTCAAAAAGTGAAAATTATTGAATAAAACATAAAAAATGTAAAATAACAGTGTTTTTTATGTTAAAAAACAGTTTTTGTATTGTTTTTTATTAAAAAAGTATTACCTTTGCAGGCGAAAATAATATTTTTTAATTTAAAAAAACAAAAAGGTTGCTATGAATGTAGAAAAAATTGGCATAAATGCCGGTGTAGTATGGAAAGCGCTGGAAGGCTCAAAAGACCTGAGTACCAAAGATTTAAAAAAAGAAACCAAATTGACGGAAAAAGATTTGAGTTATGCATTAGGCTGGCTTGCCCGCGAAGGCAAAGTCAATTTTAGCGAAAACGAAAAAGATGTTTATGTACATTTGTCATAAATATTGTTTTTCAAAGGATGAATTGGACGAAAAATATCAAAATTTTTCGTCTTTTTTTTCCTGTTTTTTTGTGAAATATAAAAAAAATATTACCTTTGCAGGCGTAAAAAGTTTGCGGAAGTAGCTCAGTGGTAGAGCACGACCTTGCCAAGGTCGGGGTCGCGGGTTCGAACCCCGTTTTCCGCTCATTTTTTTGTCTTTATTCGTTTAGGGCTCGAGTGGTGGAATGGTAGACACGAAGGACTTAAAATCCTTTGGCTTTTATCGGCTGTGCGGGTTCAAGTCCCGCCTCGAGTACATAAGGGACTTTCCTTGTTTTTCACAGGAAAGTCCCTTTTTCTTTTGCTCGCAATTCATTGATAATTAAGGGTTTACAACAAAAAAAACGATTGACTGTTAAAGGTTCAATATGCTTGTTTTCTTTGTCAAAATAAAAACCTTGTGGAAAGAGCAAATTTTGAAATCTTTGTTTGTCCCCTAATTCTGCTTTCTCCCACATTTCCAAAGGATTATAAACTGTATTAGTCAAGATTTAATCTGACAGTTGCAAAAAAAAGAACTTTCAAACATAAATGATTATGTAAGCAAACAGTATAATTTCTATCTGAAAAGCGATGACATTCTGCCTGACGTGATGAAAAACACTTCGATTTTCAAATAAGTAAAAATAATTGTGAAAATTCAAAAAAATGTTGTATCTTTGCACCTGCAAAAATAATTCAATTATTATTATTATTGCATATAAAATGATAAGTACATACGAAAACATATCCCAATGGGTTGAAGACCTGCCCAAAC
>JAISWT010000049.1 GCA_031271005.1 Prevotellaceae bacterium
AATCCCAATCACAAATTATAATTCATAATTCAAAATTATTCCTCCTCTTGTTGCACACCTACGGCGTGCAGCGTGGGGGGAATTGGCATTTTCTACCGATATTAAATGCCTACGGCATATGAAAATTTGAAAATGCAAAATGCAAAAATGCAATTTGAAGATTTGAGCAATTTAAAGAAAGAAAAGTGTCAAATTCAGCGAAAATCAGTAAATTTTTCCTAATAGTTTCGTAATTATTACTGTTCGCTAAATATTTTTTTGCTCAAAAAAATGTTTAGCGGACAGTAATAAAAAAAAACTTGTGTCCTGTGTCTAATAATTACTTGTGTCTAATTACTTGTGTCTTGTGTCTAAATTTCGTATCTTTGCACAAAAATTTTCTTAAAATGAATTTAACAGAAAAAGAATTATATCATCACCCTGAGGAAAATCCTGAATATCAGGGACTTAATATTCAAAAGGCGGTAAAATTCCAGCCGCCAACGCGCAATCCTTATCTGCAAAAGTTAAAAAAACGCCCCATTTATTCCACAGACGATTATGTGAAAGGCATTTTAGATGGCAATATTGCGGTGCTTTCGCAGGCGGTTACGCTGATTGAGAGCGCAAATTTGGAGCATTACGCGCAGGCGCAAGAAGTTATCGAAAAATGTTTGCCTTATGCAGGAAAGTCGCTCAGGGTGGGCATTACAGGCGTGCCGGGAGCGGGCAAAAGCACCTTTATTGACACTTTGGGAATGAGCATTGTCGAAAACGGAAAAAAACTCGCCGTATTGGCAATAGACCCGTCAAGTGAGCGCACCAAAGGCAGCATTCTCGGCGACAAAACTCGTATGGAACGGCTCTCTGTGGCGAGAAACGCTTTTGTGCGCCCAAGTCCTTCGGCAGGCTCACTCGGCGGAGTTGCCCGCAAAACGCGCGAAACGATAATTCTGTGCGAGGCTGCGGGTTTTGACGTGATTTTTGTGGAAACGGTCGGAGTGGGACAGTCGGAAACGGCAGTACATTCTATGGTAGATTTTTTTCTGCTGATACAACTTGCAGGCACAGGAGATGAGTTGCAGGGCATCAAGCGCGGAATTATGGAAATGGCTGACGGAATTGCGATTAACAAATGCGACGGTAACAATATTGAGCGGGCGCAAGTGGCTAAAAACCAGTTCGCAAGTGCGCTGCACCTTTTCCCAATGCCGCCTTCGTGCTGGACTCCGCAAGTGCAAACCTGCTCTGCAATGGAAAATATTGATATTGATAAAGTGTGGCAAATGGTGCTTGATTATTGCATTTTTACAGAAAAAAACCATTTTTTTCAGCAAAAACGCACAAAACAATCAAAATATTGGCTTTACGAAACTATTGACGAGAGTTTAAAAAATCGTTTCTATAAAAATCCCAAAATTGAAAATTTGCTTTTAGAATATGAAAAAAAATTGGATTTAAACGAAATTTCGCCGTTTATCGCAGCGCAAAAATTATTGTCGGAAAATTATTAGAACAAAAATAAAAACAATATTATGAATAAATCCAAACTTAACCTTGATTTTCGGAAAGTTGCGCACGCGAAGCAATGCGCGAAAAATATCGCTGACAGTGTGCAGAATTTTGTGGAAGGCTACACCACCGTTGCCGTTGAACGCACTATTTGCCGACTGCTCGGCGTTGATAATGTTGATGAAAATGGCGTGCCGTTGCCCAATGTTTTGGTCGATGAACTGAAATACAACGGTGTTCTCGGCGAGGGAATTATGTTTTTTCTCGGCAACACAATGGTAAATACTTGCCTTTCTCCGCAGCAAATTGCTGAAAAAGTTGCCGCTAACGAATTGGAAATCTGCAAGTTGCCAATTTACCCCAAAACAGATATTACAAAAGCCCTGCAACCTGTTATTAATCAAACAATTAACAGAATTAATGAGCAAAAACAACGCCGTATTGATTTTGAAAAACAATTCGATAAGGACAAAGGCAGTTCGCACCTTCGCACCTTTGCGCCTTCGACCCCTTATCTGTATGTGATTGTCGCCACAGGCAACATTTACGAAGACGTTGTGCAGGCGCAGGCGGCGGCGCGGCAGGGCGCGGACATTATCGCTGTGATACGCACCACAGGGCAGTCGCTGCTTGATTATGTGCCGTTTGGCGCGACCACAGAGGGCTTTGGCGGAACTTACGCCACACAGGAAAATTTTAGAATTATGCGTGCCGCTCTTGACGAAGTCGGGCAGGAAATTGGGCGGTATATACGGCTCTGCAACTATTGTTCGGGGCTTTGTATGCCCGAAATTGCTGCAATGGGCGCGCTCGAAGGGCTTGATGTGATGCTGAATGACGCACTTTACGGCATTCTTTTCCGAGATATTAACCCGCAACGCACGCTCATCGACCAATATTTCAGCCGCGTGATAAACGGCTTTGCAGGCGTGATTATCAATACAGGCGAGGACAATTATCTCACTACCGCCGATGCAGTTGAGGCGGCGCATACGGTTCTCGCAAGCGATATGATTAACGAACAACTCGCGCTCTTAGCAGGTTTGCCCGAAACACAAATGGGCTTGGGACACGCCTTTGAGATGCACCCTGACCTCGAAAACGGCTTTTTGCTCGAACTTGCTCAGGCGCAAATGACGCGCGAAATTTTTCCCAACGCGCCACTGAAATATATGCCACCAACGAAATTTATGACAGGCAATATTTTTCGCGGACACATTCAAGATGCGCTTTTCAATATGATTGGAATTTGGACAAATCAAGGACTGCAACTGCTCGGAATGCCAACGGAGGCAATTCATACGCCGTTTATGTCCGACAGATTTTTAAGTATCGAAAACGCGAAATATATTTTCAATAATATGAAAAATATCGGAGACGAGGTTGTTTTCCGCGAAAACGGAATAGTGCAGACCCGCGCAAAAAAAGTGCTTGACGACACCATTTCCCTGCTCGAAACCCTTGAACGCGAAGGACTTTTTACCGCCCTCGAAAAAGGTATTTTTGGTGATGTAAAACGCTCAAAAACAGGCGGAAAAGGACTTGACGGCGTTGCAAAAAAAGGGAAAAGGTATTTTAACAGTTTTGTAAATTTAATGAAATAAAAAAATAATAATAATTTTTAAAAATTACAATTATGTTACGTAAAATCAATTTTTTAGTTTTTTTTATCGGTTTATCTATTTTATCGGCTTGCTCTCAATTGCCTCCAGATGATAATCACGTTGAAGAGCCTGTTTTTTCCGTTAAAATGGAAAACGATAAGGCGGTATTTCTGCACAACGGTGAGCCTTTTTTTATCAATGGCGTTGGCGGCAGTTATCAGTTAGATAAGGCTGCGGGTTATGGCGTAAATGCTTTTCGCACTTGGGGCATTGATAATGTAGGACAAGATTTGACAAACGCACTGCAAAACAATATGTATGTGATGGTTGGCATTTGGCTTTCTCAGAATTTGGCTGATTATCAAAAAGACAGTTACAAAAATGCTATTCGGGCGCAAGTTCAATATTTGCTTGACAACTATAAAGAGCATCCTAATCTTATGATTTGGGCATTAGGCAACGAAGTTCGTTGGAATGCTGCAAGCGCACCTTTTCTCAACGAATTGGCAACAATGATTCGAGAACAGGACAAAAATCACCCTGTTTGCGCCGTAGTTTTACACAGCCAAGACGATGTAAATGCCATTGCTGACTACGCTCCATCTGTAGAAATTATTGGTTTTAATACTTACGGCGGCATTTCTGTAATGAAAAATTTGTTTATGAACAGCCGTTGGAAAGGTCCGTATATTGTTTCGGAATGGGGTCCAAATGGTCATTGGGAAGTGCAAAAAACTGCTTGGGGCGCGCCAATTGAGCCGACAAGTGCTGCAAAAAAACAGCAATATTACAATAATTACACACAATATATTCAGAACAATGACCGTTGCATCGGTTCTTTTGTATTCTATTGGGCGCAAAAACAAGAACGCACTCCAACTTGGTATAGTATGTTTTTGGAGCAAAATGTAGCAAATTTACCAGTAAATGGCGAAGCCTGCCCTACCGTAGAAGTTATGGAGGAACTTTGGACAAAACGAGAGGCAGTAGAAAAAGCCCCTGTTGTAGATGGAATTACAATGAATGGACAAGCGGTAATGCAAACTGAGGGATTTGCAGCAGGCTCTACTGTTAGCGCAATAGTAAATGCCTCCGACCCACGCGGATATGCCTTGGTTTATTATTGGGAAATACTGAAAGAAGCCACTGTGCTTGGCGAAGGCGGCTCGTATGAACCTCGCCCTGAACGTATTGGTGAAATAATTACAGGCAGCAGCAATGTTCAAAATATTGTTTTGCCCAGTCAAGCAGGCAATTACCGCTTATTTGTGTATGTGCTAAATGGTCGCGGTATGGCAGGCACTTCTAATATTCCTTTTCAAATAACCCCCAGATAAATCTTGGTGGCTATGCAAAGGCATACTCTTTACCCCTAGATAAATCTGAGGGTTATATATAAAGGCATACTTTTTACCCCCAGATAAATCTGAGGGTTATATATAAAGGCATACTCTTTACCCCCCAGATAAATATGAGGGTTATACAAAGGCACTCTTTACCCCCCAGATAAATCTGAGGGTTATATATAAAGGCATACTCTTTACCCCCCAGATAAATCTGAGGGTTATATATAAAGGCATACTCTTTACCCCCAGATAAATCTGGGGGTTATATAAAGGCAATTCCTAACGGAGTTACGATGCATATCTGGACACCGCTTCACGCCGTAGGCGTAACCCCATACATAACCCCCAGATTTATCTGGGGGCGGAGACGGGGGCGGAGACGGAGACGGAGACGGAGACGGGGGCAGGGACGGATGCTGATGCTGCATAGTAGGGAACAGGAGTAGGGGCTATCGGCAGCATGCTGCAGGAAAAAAAAGCATATATACACATAAAAACAAACAATATGAATAGTTACCGACAAATACTTTACCACATCGTGTTTTGCACTTACAGGCGCGAAAACACTTTGCCAGAGCAGCACCACAAGGCATTGTACTCTTACATCTGGGGCATTATCAAAAATCGGAATTGCGTGTTGTATCAAATAAATGGAACTGAAAATCACATACATATCTTGTCCGACCTGCATCCGTCAATCGCTCTCGCCGACTATGTGAAAGAGATAAAAACTGCTTCTAACAAATGGATGCACGAAAGCGGCAATTTTCCAAATTTCAGATGTTGGGCAGAGGGCTATTGCGCATTGACCTACGCTTACAGAGATAAAAACCTGATACTCAACTACATAAAAAAGCAAAAAGAACACCACAAAAAGGATAATTTTGAAAACGAATATCTATCTTTATTAAAAAAAAATGGCGTTGAATATGATATAAAGTATGTTTTTTAAAAAAAAACCAAGTACATGACAAAAATTTAAATATATCCACTTTTATGATAGCGAGAGGGTTGTGAAACTTAACAGATATTCAGATATTTAATCCAAACTTCGCCGACAAATTCACGGTCTGCTGTCAGGCAGTCAATCCTGTCCTTTCCAAACAGACGAATAAACCGGTTCATGATTTCGATTCTCTCGCCTGTAAGATTACAGGCAGCCATAAAGCGTTGAATGCGGCGCAGAGATGAATCCGATTGTGCAGCACTTTCAAAGGCACTTGCCAACTTTTGAAAACTTACGGTTTGAACCTTACAGAGCGCACAAATAAAGAAGCCGAGAAACTTAATTCGGGCTTTGTTCATCTTTCCGTCGAGATTTTTGCTGAGAACTGAAATTAATTTTGTACCTTTGTCCCCGTCCTTGATAATTTTCTTTGCCATTATAACCATTAGAATATTAGTTGTAAAGGTACGAAAAATCAAGGACTTCTCCAAAAAATATATGTTATAAATTATTAAATATCAAATGGTTACAGCGACAAAATATGATTTTTGTCATGCACTAAAAAAAAGAACTTTTAATTTTTAATTAAATATAATGAAACGTACCGACATTAAAAAAGTTATGGTAATCGGCTCGGGACCGATTGTGATTGGGCAGGCAGCCGAGTTCGACTATGCGGGAACGCAGGCGTGCCTCGCGCTAAAAGAAGAGGGCTACGAGGTTATTCTCGCAAACTCAAACCCTGCTACCATTATGACCGACACCAATATTGCCGATAAGGTGTATATGGAGCCGCTCACGCTTGAATATGTGGCGAAAATTATCCGCTATGAACGACCAGATGCTATTGTACCGGGACTTGGCGGGCAAACAGGGCTTAACCTCGCTGTGCAACTCGCCAAAAAAGGAATTTTGGAAGAGTGCGACGTGGAAATTCTCGGCACCTCTTTCGAGAGCATCGAAATGGCGGAAGACCGCGAACTTTTCAAGAAACTTTGTGAGCGTTTGGGCGAACCTGTATTGCCGTCTGTCATTGCCAACAATATGAAAGAAGGCATTGAGGCGGCGGAAAAAATCGGCTACCCTGTGGTGCTGCGTCCTGCCTTTACACTCGGCGGAACTGGCGGCGGTTTTGCCGACAACGAAGAGGAATTTCGCGAAATTATGCGCAACGCTCTCTCGCTTTCACCTGTGCATCAGGTTTTGGTGGAAAAATCAATAAAAGGTTTCAAAGAAATTGAATATGAGGTAATCAGGGACAAAAACGACACCGCAATCACCATCTGCAATATGGAAAATATCGACCCTGTGGGCGTTCATACAGGCGACTCAATGGTGGTGTGTCCCTCGCAAACTTTAACCAACAAAGAGTACCAACTTCTTCGCGACAGTGCGTTAAAAATTATTCGTGCATTGAAAATCGAGGGCGGCTGCAATGTACAGTTTGCGCTTGACCCGTTGAGTTTTCACTATTATTTAATCGAAGTAAATCCACGTGTGAGCCGCAGTTCCGCGCTTGCATCGAAGGCAAGCGGCTACCCGATTGCCCGCGTGAGCGCAAAAATCGCTGTCGGACTAACGCTTGACGAGATACAAATAGCCAACACGCCCGCAAGTTTCGAGCCAGCATTAGACTACGTTGTAACGAAAATTGCGCGGTTTCCTTTTGATAAATTTTCGGAAGCGTCAAATGCGCTCGGCACGCAAATGAAAGCCACAGGAGAGGTAATGTCTATCGGCAGAACAATGGAAGAAAGCTTGCTCAAAGCCGTCAGAAGTTTGGAAACAGGCGTGTGCCATATCTGGCTAAAAAAGTTTGACGATAAAGATAACGACTTCTTAATCAACTACATAGCGCAGCCAACAGACGAGCGTCTTTACGCCATCGCCCAATTAATCCGCAATGGCATCGACCTGGGAATGATATACAACGCCACAAAAATTGATATGTTTTTCCTCGAAAAAATCAAAAATATTGTTGAATTTGAGAAAATTCTCAAAGAAAATCCAATGAATATCAAAGTGCTGAAAGACGCAAAAAAAATGGGATTTTCGGACAGGTATGTGGCGATAATGTGGAACGAAAATTCAATTACGAATTAAAAAATTACGTATTACGAAAAAATGTTGTATTTTTGCGAACTGAAAGTAACAATAAAAAATCTGCGCAAATCCGCTTAATCAGCGTCATCTGCGTTCTAAAAATAAAAAATATTATGTCAAAACCATTAACAGAGCAGGACATTTTTAAGTTGCGGGAAGAAAACGATATTTTCCCCGTCTATAAAATGATTGACACCTGCGCATCGGAATTTTCGTCTTATGTGCCATATTTTTATTCGACCTACGAAGACGAGAACGAGAGCGTTATTTCCAACAAGAAAAAAATTATCGTGCTTGGTTCGGGTCCCATTCGCATCGGGCAGGGAATTGAGTTTGATTATTCCACCGTTCACGCCATTTGGACAATACAACAGGCTGGTTATCAGGCAATTATCATCAACAACAACCCTGAAACCGTTTCAACCGACTACACCACGTCTGATAAACTGTACTTCGAGCCGCTTACAGTGGAAGATGTGATGAACATTATTCGTATGGAAAACCCTGATGGTGTGATAGTTACGCTCGGCGGGCAAACAGCGATTAACCTTGCAGAGCCGCTGAAACAACTCGGCGTGAAAATTATCGGAACAGGCGTTGAGGCGATTGACAGAGCCGAAAATCGCGACTCTTTCGAGAAAATTATGACAAAACTGCAAATTCCGCAACCTCAGGGACAAGCCGTTACCAACATTCCTGACGGTTGCCGCGTGGCGAAAGAAATTGGCTACCCTGTGCTTGTGCGCCCCTCGTTTGTGCTGGGAGGTCGTGCGATGCAGATTGTAAATAACGAGGAAAGTTTGAAAAAATATCTGCAAACGGCGGTTGATATTAACGAAAAACAGCCCGTTTTGGTTGATAAATATATTTCAGGCAAAGAGTTGGAAGTTGATGCTATTTGCGATGGAAAAGAGGTGTTTGTACCCGGAATTATGGAACACGTTGAGCGCACAGGCATTCATTCGGGCGACAGTATTTCGGTTTATCCAACCTTTTCGGTTTCGCAAAAAGTGAAGGACAAAATCCTTGATTATTCGGTAAAATTGGGTTTGGAAATCGGCATAATCGGGCTGTACAATATTCAGTTTATAGCAGATATGAATGACGATGTTTTTGTGATTGAGGTAAATCCGCGTTCGAGCCGCACAGTGCCGTTTTTGAGCAAGGCAACAGGTGTGCCGATGGCTGACATTGCTACGAAAGTTGTTTTAGGACAATCGCTTGAAAGTCAGGGAATTACCGAAATTTACCCGAAAGAAAAAAAGAGTTGGTTTGTAAAAGCACCTGCATTTTCGTTCTCAAAAATTCGCGGAATGGACGCCTATCTTTCGCCCGAAATGAAATCTACAGGCGAGGCAATCGGCTATGACGTGTCGCTAACGCGCGCCCTCTACAAAGCCCTGCGCAGTTCAGGTATGAATGTGGCGAATTACGGCACGTTGCTTGTTACCATCGCCGACTGCGACAAAGAAAGGGCGTTGCCGTTGATACGCCGTTTTTACGATTTGGGGTTCAATATTGAGGCTACAAAAGGCACTGCCGATTTTTTGAAAAATCATAAAATCCGAACTCGCAACCGCAAAAAATTGAGCGAGGGCAGCACCGAAATTTATGATTCCATTCGTCAGGGACACGTCAGTTACGTTATCAACACTATTGATATTAGCAAAACGCGCACCACCGAAGACGGCTTTCAGATTCGCCGCTGCGCCGTAGAAAACAATGTGGCGATGTTCACCTCACTCGAAACGGTGGCAGTGCTGCTCGACGTTTTAGAGGAAATAACGTTGGGAGTGAGTACGATTGATAAAATGGAATAATATTTAAAAATGAATTATATAACTTTCGCAATTATCACAACTTGCTAACAATCAATATTTGTAGTTTTCGCCCGATAGGGCGTTACTTTCATAACCCTGCACAAACGCAGCGTAGCGAAGTGCAGGGTAAGTAAGCCC
>JAISWT010000095.1 GCA_031271005.1 Prevotellaceae bacterium
TCCTGTTCAACAGGCTCGTGTGTGGGACCGTCTTCGCCCACGCGAAACGCATCGTGTGTCCAAATGAATTTGACGGGCTGCTCCATAAGTGCAGCCATTCGCACAGCAGGCTTCATATAATCAGAAAAGACGAAGAACGTGGCGCATGCAGGGACCACTCCTCCGTGCAATGACATCCCGATGCAGACGCAAGCCATGGTAAGTTCGGCTACGCCTGCCTGCAAAAATGCGCCCGAAAAATCGCCTTTGGAGAACGCGCGAGTTTGCTTGAGAAAGCCGTCCGTTTTATCGGAATTGGACAGGTCGGCGCTGGCAACTATCATATTTTCAACCTGTTGTGCAAGTGCGCCAAGTACTGTAGCCGACGCTGCACGGGTGGATTGTCCCGACTTTTGAACAACTTTTGTCCAGTCAACATTAGGGCTTGCCTCACTGAAAAACTGCTCTAATTTTTGTGCCAATTCGGGATTGCTGTTAGCCCACTGCGCTTTAGCAAGCATCTTTTCGGTAACAATTTTTTTCAGTTCCGTAGCACGTTTGGAATAAATTTCTTTTGTTTCGGCAAAAAAATCAAAGGGATTTTCGGGGTCGCCTCCCAAATTCTCAATTGTTTTTGCAAAACTTGCTCCTGATTCACTCAAAGGCATTCCATGTGTGGCGCATTGACGCTCGTAACTTGTGCCGTCCTCTTTTACAGCCCCTTTGCCCATAATGGTTTTGCCGATAATCAAAGTCGGTTTTTGGGGTTCGTTTTTTGCCGTTTGTAAGGCGTTGCGAATTTCGGCAGCGTCATTTCCGTTGATTTCCAGTACGCGCCAGCCCCAAGCCTCGTATTTTTGTGCCACATTTTCGCTCGTAACAGCCTGTGTTTGAGTTGATAACTGAATATCATTGCTGTCGTAGAACATAATCAGGTTATCAAGTCCCAAGTGTCCGGCAATTCTGCCTGCGCCTTGCGAAATTTCCTCCTGCACGCCGCCATCCGAAATGAAAGCGTAAACAGTATGGCTCATTATGTCGCCAAAACGCGCTTTTAGAAATTTCGCGGCGATGGCTGCTCCAACGGCGTAAGTATGCCCCTGTCCGAGCGGTCCGGAGGTGTTTTCTATGCCGCGATTGACGTCTATCTCAGGGTGTCCGGGAGTAGCGCTGCCCCACTGGCGGAAACTTTTGAGTTCGTCCAGCGAAAATTTGCCGGCACACGCCAAGACCGAATACAGCATTGGCGACATGTGTCCGGGGTCGAGGAAAAAGCGGTCGCGACCCACCCAGCGCGGATTTTGCGGGTCATATTCCAAAAATTCCGAAAAAAGCACATTTATAAAGTCTGCGCCGCCCATTGCGCCGCCCGGATGACCCGACTTGGCCTTTTCTACCATTGACGCAGCCAGAATGCGAATGTTGTCGGCTGCGCGATTGAGTGTTTGTATATTATTCATTATTTAACTAAATTTATAAATTTTTTTAAAGCAAAAATTAAATGTTTTAAAGTACGTTTGCTGTGTTATGATTTGTAGCAGTTTTGCAGTCTATAATGGTTTTACGATTTGTTTTTCAATGTTTCTGCTGTTTTTTTCTATTAAATTAAAACAATTCCTTCTGCGATTTTCTTTGCGCACATTCAAGTTACAGGTATTCAATGTCTTCCACAGTGAGTTTGTCTCTGTCGAGGGTACAGATGTACGAAAAATCGTAGTCGGTGGCTTCTGCCGCATCGTCAAAAGTATTAAACAAATCAAACATATCGTCTATCCTGTTCAAGTTCAGGTTAGTAAAATGCAATATCAAAGGCAACCTTATGTAGCCTGTAAGCACGTCATAGAGCGCGTCGAGATTATTTCCAAAATAATCAGGCAACTTAATTTTTGATTTCAATTGCCCGTAAAAGTCATTACAGCTTGTAATGTTTTTAAAATCAATTTCAATGATTTTTACCTGTTCCATAAATTTATTGTTTCACAAATGTTTTATAATGGTTGTGGGTTAAAAAAAACAATCCGTCATTGCTGAATACGACCCTGTCTGCGCCGCGATTTCCGCAGTTGTAATTCACGTCTGCTTCAAAATAGAGACGCCCGCTTTGCACGGGCAATGATTTTTCGCGATTGGAGAAGCGGTCGCCGCCAATGGCACGACCGGGCAGCACGGTGCACAAGTTTCCCTGCCTTGCATCCCAGCCCAATCTGCGTGCCTCGTTTTTAGTGATGTAGTAATCGGGCAAATGTCCGTGCGCCTTCAAAAAAGCAATCACACGCTTCTCGGCGGTAAGTTCATCAATGGGAAGTATATTCTCTGAACTGTCTGCCGAATTAACTGTCTGTAAATCAAAGGGTTGAGTTTCGGACAGTTCTGTATTTGCAGCCTTTTGCTGACTGCCGTTCTGTGTTATGTTTTCAAAAAATCCGCAAAAGGCGAGACACAAAACCGAGCCGGCCACAAGGATTGTCAAAGATATTATTATTGTTTTTTTCATTTTATAAATATGGAATATTAGGGTTGCAATGCCTTAAAAATCAAGCATTATTTTTAATCCATGATTCGCATTAATTATTAATTATTAATTTGTTGAGCGGGCAAAACAACAAAACTTTTCCTTAAAAAATCAAGAGTATCTTTTTTATTTTCAGCATTATATACAAATATTTCCGTTGTTTGAAAGTTGAGCGAAAGTTGCTCGAATATTGCGGTCATAAAATACATAATGTCTTCTTTTTTGCCAAATTTGAATGAATTGTAGAATTTTAACCTGTTTTTTTCAAATACCAGAACATCGAATGAGTTTTGCGCAATCCACATCCTGACGCAATCGCTGTCGCCGCTATGCTTATGTCTCATTATTTCAGTTAAATGCAGTGTTATTTCGGTCTTTTCGGCAAAACGGGACATCGCCTTCACCAGCGATTGCGGGACGGCAAACACAGCGGCAATTTCCCTGTCGCCCAAAATATTGCTGCAAACGGCTGCATCATCTGTTTTTTCCTGAAAATCAAGGAAATAGCGGGCTTCGTGGGGACTAAACAGCGCCAGTGGAACAAAGGCAAAATGCTCCGACTGGCAAACGATACGAATGTTTTCGGTCATGTGCCTTATTTCGGTAGCCTGCGCAAGTACGCGCAAAAAATCCTCCTCATTTGAGCGCCAAAGGTCGAGCGTCCATTGCTGCTGCAAAAGCGTGTTGCCGGATGTATCAGCCAGCCAAAGCGCACAATCTGTGTGGCAAAATATAAGCAACGATTTATCTGATTTTTTTTCGAGCATAATGATTCGGCAAAATTAATAATTATTTTTGGGAACTCCTAAAAACTGCTTATTTGTCGTTGGACTTCATTTTCAAAATGCTCATTTACATTAGTAAACTGCGCTTTTGAAAACTTGTCCGCCTAAAATAATCTAGTTTTTAGTAGTTC
>JAISWT010000118.1 GCA_031271005.1 Prevotellaceae bacterium
TGAAATCTTGAGCAAAGACCCATTAAGTTGGTGAAATATGGAGGCAGATACCGACCATATTATTAATAGCATTCTTTTTGAGTGCTATTATTTTTTTATCTTGACCATCTTTTCATAAAATCATCTACATAACAACGCCTAACAATTTTTTTTTTTTGAAAAATATTTTGTTTGTATAAAAAATTTGTTGTAATTTTGTGGTGTTAAAGAAATGCTCTGATTTGATATGTGGATTGTAGTTCCACAGTGATAATCAGGGCATTTTTATGTCTATCAATACCTTATTACTATCGGTAATACTGTATAAAAACACTTTTCCGGCATACTCATTAGCAATAATATAATTCTTTTCACCCATAAGGTTAATTTCAAATATATGCGATTTCCGGCCTTTCCAAGTAGAAACCCCCTTGTAAGTAGCCTTATTGAATGTGCCCTGCAAATCTTTCAGCAAACCGTTCTTTTCAAAGAAATATTTATGAGGTTGGTTGGTAAACTCACGGATACCTCTGCCGGATATTTGGATAGCCTTGCCGAATACCGAATGAGTTATTGCCGTACCCTGAATACTCTCTTTTGCCCACTTGCGAATTTCCTTTGTGTTGGACGACGCAACCCCCATTTTGTAGAGTTCTTTGGCAGTTTCGTTTGTATCCTTATATTGTCCTACAACGGACGATTGAAGCAATGTAGGCGAATATTTTTTGCCCGCCAGTATGCCCGATATGAGTTCGGCCTCGTATTCAAGATAACTGCTTGAACCGTAGCGCGAAAGCGTGCCGGACACAAATTCTTTGTCGAAAGGCAATTGATGGTTTTTCGCGATAGAAAAATTACCGTCTGTTTTTGAGTGAATATAATGTCCAAGTTCGTGCAATATATGGTTTTCTTGACTAAGGAAGCCGCTTTCGACGCTCTTTTTTCCCATAGCCAACATGCCGCCTGATTTTTTAATTATCGGATTTGTGTTTACAAAAATGGTATTCACGTTTTCGTAATACTGCGCCACCTGAAGTCCTCTTTTTGTCCGTCCGCCCAAATTACGTTCCTCTATCTTCGGCAAGTCTATTCTCATATGAAGCACGTGCTTGGCAGCCTCTTCGGCAACTTTTCGGCTGTCAGGGTCTTTCAGTGCCGAAGCCCATTGCTTGGCGCGTATGTCTAAATCGTCCGAACTATTCAGTAACCCTTCCGTTTCAATAGTTTGTTTTTTCGTAAACCGTTCCCTCACCTCTTTTGGCACTCTCACTTCGCTCACAGGAATTAACTCGTGTCCGCAGTTGTAGCCGCCGCGATTGACAATGAAGTTGTCGGGCGTTGTGCCGTCTATCATTCCCAGAGGCAGCCCCGTTTTGTCGTAAATGGCGCACTTGTGTCCGTCAATGTGTCCTTTCAACAGTTCGGGTATTTCGCTCTTATGCACCCAGCGTTTTTTTGTCAGATGCTCGCAGAACTCGCGTGTGGTGGTAAGGTTGCTGCCCTCGTAGGCAAACCATTCGGAATTAAGCGTGTCGGCAATAATTTTGTTGCCCTGCCCTGCAAACTGTCCGAGCGCGTCATTGGCGTAGGTTTTGGCGTACTTGGAGAGCATACCGGGCGAGGTTTCGGTAGAAACAAGTTGAGCGCGCAGCGTGTCAAGCAGGTCGTTGTAATTGCCGCCAGAAGTTACGTTGGTAAGCAGCAAATTATTCAGTTTGCTCACCACTTCCTGCGTGTAGCCCGCGCCGAGCAAACCTTCCAAAGTGTTGTTTATCTGCTGTTTGGCAATGGTGGAAATCATCTTTTTGCCCTCTGCGCCAAGCCCTGCGGTTCCCGTCTGGAAGTTACTTATTGCAGGAATATTGCCCACAAACTTTTCCACTGCCGCTGCGTATTCTTTCGACACAACTATTTTAGCGAGTTTGCTCTTAATTGTGTTAATCAGTTGCAAATTTTCGAGGTTTGGAACGATTTTGCCCGCGCTGTCGGTTTTCAAATCTTTTAGTAAAAGAGAAATTTGCCCGAAAACTTTCTTTTCTATTTCGGGCATCTTATTACTGAAATCCGCAGGCGCGGCGTCAATAATTTTCAATATGTCGCTTAATACGGACATCCTTTAATTAATTGAGAATTGAGAATTGAGAATTAATAGTGAATAGTGAATAGTGAATAGTGAATAGTTATTAGTTATTAGAGTTTAGAGTTTAGAGTTTAGTTATTAGAAATTGCTAATTGCTGTGTATTCTGTATTTTATTATTCACTATTCACTATTAATTATTCACTAAAAATTCATTCCTTAATTCCTTAATTGCTAATTGCTACTTGCTAATTGCTATTCAAAGCATTTCGCCCTTTGTTTATAAATATTTTGTAAAAAAACACTTTTTTTTTTACATATAATTCACTAATTTTGCACAAAATTTCATTATAAAATTACAGAAAAACAATATAATATGATTGGTGCATCAGGCAGCGAATTTAAAATTTTTTCAGGTACCAAAAGCCGTTATTTGGCTGAAAAAATCTGTCGCTCAATAGGTTGTCCGCTTGGCAATTTGAATATTGAGCATTTTTCTGACGGTGAGTTTGCCGTTTCTTTCGAGGAATCTATTCGCGGGCAATATGTTTATCTCGTGCAATCCACTTTTCCTAATTCCGACAATTTGATGGAATTGTTGCTGATGATAGACGCCGCCAAACGCGCTTCGGCATATAAGGTTACTGCTGTTATTCCTTATTTTGGCTGGGCGCGTCAAGACCGCAAAGACAAGCCGCGCGTGTCGATAGGCGCAAAACTTATTGCTGACATGCTCAGCGTAGCCGGCATCGACCGCCTAATTACGATGGACTTGCATGCCGACCAGATTCAGGGATTTTTCAATGTTCCGGTAGACCATCTGTACGCATCTACAATTTTTGCTCCTTATATTAAATCTCTAAAACTCAAAGATATAGTTATTGCCTCGCCCGATGTTGGCGGGTCCAAACGTGCCGGCTCGTACTCAAAA
This sequence comes from Prevotellaceae bacterium, assembly GCA_031271005.1. Classification (GTDB taxonomy): domain Bacteria; phylum Bacteroidota; class Bacteroidia; order Bacteroidales; family Paludibacteraceae; genus WRGS01. The sequence continues at coordinate 2,989 of JAISWT010000118.1, forward strand.
TATCTGGGAGTGCCGATGGTGATATGCCACAAGACACGCGAAAAGGCTAATGTTGTAGGCGAAATGCGTATCATTGGCGATGTACAGGGCAAAAACGTGATTATTACTGACGACATGGTTGACACCGCAGGCACCTTGTGCAAAGCCGCCGCCTTGATGAAAAAGCGGGGCGCAATAACTGTGAGGGCTATTGTCTCGCACGGCGTAATGTCCGGCAGAGCAGGCAGGCGCATTGATAACTCGCAACTTACAGAAATCGCTTTTACTGACTCCATTCCTTTCAATACTTCAAAATGCAAAAAAGTTAAAATACTGTCTGTTGCCGAAATGTTTGCAGACACAATTCAGCGTGTCCAAGAGCACAAGTCAATCAGCGAACAATATATACTATGACAATTAGTGGTTAGCAATTAGTGATTAGCAATTAGCAATTAGCAGTTAGCAGTTAGCAATTCTCAATTCTCAATTCTCAACTGACAACTGACAACTTGTAATCGTATGAAATTTCTGCAACTCACATTGTTTTTAATGTTTGCTCAGGCGGTTTATGCCGAAGACGGTAGCCGCTTGTGGTTGCGCTATCAGGAGAACAGCAGCCGTGCGGAGGTTATTTGCAAACATAAAATTACGCCAACCATTGCCGTTGCAAAACAGGAACTGGAAAGCAACTGGAAAGGAAGAAAAATTTATTTGCAAATATTATCTTCAAAAAAAACATCGCCCCATCCTGACGACAGTTTTTCCATTATTAGCAAGGCAAATGAAATAGTGATTTCTTCAATTTCCGAAGTAGGATTGCTCTACGGGGCATACCATTTGCTGCGCTTACAGGAAACAGCGCAATTAACTGACAATGTGAATATTAGCGAAACTCCAAAATATAATCTTCGCATTCTGAATCATTGGGACAACCTTGACGGCACAGTGGAACGCGGCTACGCAGGAGGCTCGCTGTGGCAATGGAACGAACTGCCCGAAAACCTTTCGCCGCGCTACAGGCAATATGCACGCGCAAATGCCTCAATAGGAATTAATGGAACTGTGGTAAATAATGTTAATGCCTCGCCAAATATATTAACAACCCACTATTTGCAAAAGGTTAAAGCATTGGCAGATGTGTTTCGTCCCTACGGCATTAAAATTTATATCTCCGTCAATTTCTCCTCGCCTGCAATTATTGGCGGCTTACCAACTTCCGACCCATTGAACAGCGAAACGATTGCATGGTGGCACAGCAAAGTGGCTGAAATTTACACCATTATACCCGATTTTGGCGGCTTCCTTGTCAAGGCTAACTCCGAAGGGCAGCCCGGTCCGCAGGACTTTGGGCGCACCCATGCAGACGGAGCGAATATGCTTGCTGCCGCCCTGAAAAAACACGGCGGAATTGTGATGTGGCGGGCGTTTGTATATAACCCAACTGCCGGCGACCGCGCGAAGCAGGCTTTTGATGAATTTACGCCGCTTGATGGGCTATTTGCCGATAACGTGATTGTTCAGGTGAAAAACGGACCCATAGATTTTCAGCCGCGAGAGCCGTTCAATCCGCTCTTTGGAGGACTGAAAAAAACGCTGATAATGCCCGAACTGCAAATCACGCAGGAATATCTCGGACAGTCGAAGCACCTCGTTTTTCTTGCGCCGATGTGGCAGGATTTTTTTGAGAGCGACACCTATTGCAACGGACAGGGAAGTTTGATTAAAACAATAACTACTAATCAGAAAATCAATGCAATAGCAGGCGTGGCAAACATTGGCGAGGACGCCAACTGGTGTGGCAGCCACTTTGCGCAGGCAAACTGGTATGCATTTGGACGGATGGCGTGGAACCCAAATTTGACTGCTGAACAAATTGCTGATGAGTGGCTTGCTCAAACTTTTATCCCCGATAAAAATTTCACCTCTCCTGCAACAGACATAATGTTGCAATCGTGGGAAGCGTGCATCAATTATATGATGCCGCTCGGATTGCACCATCTTTTTGCGTGGGAACATCATTATGGACCTCAGCCCTGGTGCGACATTCCTGACGCACGCGAGGACTGGCTGCCGAAATACTACCACCGAGCCGACAGCGCAGGGCTGGGCTTCGACCGCACTACATCGGGCAGCAACGCCGTTGCGCAGTACCATTCCCCTTTGAGAGAGCAGTTTGATGATATAAAAACCTGTCCCGAAAAATACGCGCTTTGGTTTCATCATCTCAAATGGAACGACACTTTGTACACAGAATCTGCCCAAAAAAGTTCCTGCTATTTTGAAAATGGAAGCGAATCTGCGCCCCAAAACTTCACATTATGGGAAGCGCTTTGCTATCATTATAATTATGGCGTTGCGCAGGTTCGCCAAATGCAAAAAACGTGGCAGCAATGTGGGCAAATGATTGATACTGAACGCTTTGTTCGCGTGCAATCGGGTCTGAAAACTCAGGCACGAGACGCGATGTGGTGGCGCGATGCCTGCCTGCTATATTTTCAAACTTTTTCAAAACAACAGATTCCGTTTAATATGGAACAGCCTGTGTACGAACTGGAAGATTTGAAAAAAATAAATTTGGGAAATGGAAGTCTTAATTGATGTTTCCCTGATATGCTTTTTTACTGTATCACTTTTACCCCTATCAGTTTGTCGTATCGCTCTCCCCAACCACGCTGATAGACGTAAATTGTATATTCGTTTTGGGTTTGCCAAAATGAGCCATCTGTGCGCCGCGTACTTGCAACTTGCTGGTTTTTAGGCACAAACCAATATTGATAACTGTATCCGCCCTGTTTTAAAAGATATGTTAAAATATATTTTCCATCTTCAATTACATATTTCATTCGCGATGCGTCATCGATAAAATTACTGTTAAAATCGCCGCCAACATATACATTTCCGTCAAAAAAAGGCTCACCCGAATCGAAAGAAAAATGCACCATAACGTAATCGGCTTCGGTTTGGACATCATAGAACGCTTCTTGGAAGTGCACTAAAAATTTTCCGTTCACATCAGGTTCATAAATGTAAATTTGCGGACGGTAATATGACGCCAGATAAGCGTTGTTGATTTTTCCATCGTAATTCACATAGTCAAGTCCATAACTCGCTGTGTATAAAGATGATATATCGAGTCGATGATATTCGTTTCCGCCTTCAAAAATCAAATTTTTATTATTTATAAAACTCAATTTTGAGCCGTTAAGAAACGTTGGCTTCAAGTCAATCACCTGATTATCAAGACGTCGATTTTGTCTTACAGTTACTTTAATTTCATTTTGCGGGTCGGTTATCCGGCGATTGTTTATATCTACCTCAAAATCAAGTTGTTGCACTGCTCCGTTGAGTTCGGAGTCGGTGTTTCCGCGTACGCGCCCGCTGATTTCAGCATTTGGCTCCGCTACAGAAAAACACGCTTGCGCAACAGGCTGATTGACATCGTCTTCGTAAATTTGCACAACATAATTCCCCGAAATCTTAAATTGCATTTCGTCATTTGGCAGCCTCACCCGATAGTGAGTATAATTAACCAGCGTGGCTACCGACAGCGCGTAATCGGTAATATTGCCCTGCGTAAAGCCGCTAATGTATTCGGTACTAATGATTTGCGACTGTGTCCAGTTGTAGTTGCAATGCAAAACGCGATAATAGTAAGTGTGCGCCGTGTGCGACAGTTCGTCAAAACTGACTGTTAAAACCGCATCGCCATTCAGGTTAATAACAGGCAGCGAAAAATCAAGACCATCAATGCCGATTTGCAAAGTTTTTATCTGACTGTCAAATATTTGCGTGCGGAATATCTGCGAAATTCCCAAACAAAAATTTAACATTATTATTATTGTACAAAATATTTTTTTCATCTGTATATATATGTCAATTATTGGAAAACAAAAGTATAGAAAAAATTTCAAATAACAATTTGTCAATTAGCAATTAGCAGATAGCAATGAGTAAAGAATAAAGATTTTTTTCTGAAGACTGTCAACTGACAACCGACAACCGATAACCGATAACTAAAAAAATAATCTGTGGCAAAATTTATAGAAGAAAGTCAATAAATTGAAAATTAAATATTAATTTTGCGAAATTTTAATTTTACACAAAAAATGAAACGTACAACAAAAATTTATACTGTAATTGCTCCTGTTTTGGCGCTGATGTTTATGTTTTCCGGCTGCAAAAAAGAGCCGCTTATTATTGACAGGCATGGCGCCGAATTGATAGTTTATGAGTTTGACGGCGGCGAAGTGGAGTGGGTCGCTGTTCAGAAAGGAACAAGTGCAGATGACAAAGTTGCTGATGCCAAGCAAGACAGGGGCGACATTGTCCGTTCCGGCGACATGCTCTACATTAAGTTGTTTGAAATAGAAAATGATACTATTCCGTTCACCTCCACAGGCAGTTACACGGTTGTTCTCAAACATGACCAGAAAGATAAAATGTATATCAAATTTGGCGTCAAATTTGAAGGAGGCTTGGCGGATGTGAAATGGGGCGGAATTACATGGTTGAAATACTGACCTTTTTGGGTCGCCAAACTCTAATAACTAAACAGGGTTTTTAATATTGTCAATAATATTAAATAATTCTGCCAGAGTTTCGGCTCTCAACATTTCAATTCTTGTGTTTCGGAAGTTCGGAATACCTTTGAAAACAGGCGTAGCCGCCAGATGCCGTCTGCAATGAATAATCCCTTTAAGACGTTGATTTTCTATTGTTTGCAGCGGAATTTGCTCGTCAAAATCGAGCCATCGAACAGACGCCACAATTTGTTTTTTTAGAATCTCCTTTTTGTCTTCAAAGCTGAGGTCGGTTGTGGCGTGTCCACTTTTAAAATAATTTTTAATTTCCGCAAATAGCCATGGCTGTCCTGTTGTTGCGCGTCCAATCATCACAGCATCAACTCCGTATCGTTCAAAACATTCTGCGGCACGCTGGGCAGTAGCCACATCGCCGTTGCCAATAATTGGGATTCTCATTCGCGGGTTATTTTTCACTTTGCTAATAAGTTCCCAGTCAGCCTGCTCTTTATACATTTGTGCGCGTGTGCGCCCGTGAATCGCAAGCGCCTGAATACCACAATCTTGCAGCCGCTCTGCCAAATCGACAATAATTTTTGAGTTGTCGTCCCATCCCAGGCGAGTTTTTGCAGTAACGGGAATTTTCACTGCCCGCACCACAGCCTGCGTAATTTCCAGCATTTTTGCTACATCGCGCAAAAGTCCTGCGCCCGCTCCTTTTACCGCCACTTTTTTCACAGGGCAACCAAAGTTCAAATCAATAACATCCGGACGTGCCTGTTCCACTATTTGCGCTGCGTGAGTCATTGTAGGTACATCTTTTCCGTATATCTGAATCGCTACAGGGCGTTCTTCATCGGCAACAGTCAGTTTTTGCATCGTGCGATTGACACTGCGCACAAGCGCATCTGCCGACACAAATTCGGTTGTTACCATATCTGCGCCAAAGTTTTTGCACAGCAACCGAAATGCAGGGTCGGTTACGTCCTCCATAGGAGCAAGGAAAAGAGGCTTTTCCGGAAAATTTATGTTTGAGATACGCATGATTCAATTAGCAATTAGCAATTAGCAATTAGCAGATAGCAGATAGCAGATAGCAGATAGCAATTAGCAAAGAATAAAGATTTTTTTCTGACAACTGCCAACTGACAACTAATTTGCGACCGAGCGCAAAACGGTTTCGTAACTTCCTTGCGAGATGTCGCCTGTTTGGTAGCCCTTTTTGAACCATAAAACACGCTGCTCTGATGTGCCGTGTGTGAAACTTTCGGGTACAACGTATCCTTGCATCCGACTTTGAATTGCATCATCGCCCACTGCCCGCGCTGCCGAAATCGCGCCCTCAATATCACCACTTTCAAGCATATTATTTATTTTATCGCTGTAATAAGTGAAAATTCCGGCGTAAAAATCGGCTTGCAGTTCCAGCGCGACCGAGTATTTGTTCGCTTCGGCTTCCGAGCGGGCGCGTGCAGCAAGTTGCCGCTCCTGAGCTGAAGCGCCAAGCAGGTTCTGCACGTGATGACCTATTTCGTGCGCAATGACGTATGCCACAGCAAAATCGCCCTGCTCGCCATCTACCTTACTGCGCATTTGAGCGCCAAATTTGCTCTTCAGTTCTTGAAAAAAGTCCATGTCAAAATAGACGGTCATGTCTGCGGGGCAATAAAAAGGTCCTACGGCAGCATCTGCTCCGCCACAGCCCGACTGCGTTGCGCCCGAAAAAATCACCAGATGCGGCTCCCTGTAATGCTGCCCCGACTGCTGAAACACTTGCCCCCACACGTCTTCGGTGTATGCAAGTATGGTTTTTACAAATGCCTGCTGATTAATTTCTTCGGCAGTGAGTTCGCGCTCCACCGCTTGTCCTGCGCCGCTTCCGCTCAGTCCCTGCACCAGATTCTGCAGAAACGAGGTGTCGTTGCCCGAAAACATCGAATATATAGCCAATACAGCCACTATCAATCCGCCGCCACCAAGCGCGGCTTTGCCGCCGCCCGACATCCCGCGGCGGTCTTCAACATTAGCGCTTTGTCGGCGTCCTACCCATTTCATAAGTGTTTATATATATAAAAATGTATTGCCTGACGGCATTAATAATGAATAATTAAAAATTAAAAATTAAAAATGAATAATTTTGATATAAAAATTAGCAATTCAAATCTTTATTTCTACTAAGGTAAATCGAATTAAAATACGGTTTTTTTATTGTTTCTAATTGTTGGTTGCTACTTTTGATTGTTCCATAAAATTTTTTTTGTTTAGAATTTTTTTTTGCAAAAATAAGAAAAAAAATTAAATTCAATCAGATAAAATAAATTATTTTGTTTATAAATTTACTTATTGCGTAACTGTGAAATGATGATTTCTGCCACTCGTTCCAAATCATTTTCTGTGAGAGATGAACCTGAAGGCAGGCAAAGCCCATTTTCAAACAGTTTTTCGCTTGTTCTATCGCCGTAGAACGGGCGCTCGGCAAACACAGGCTGCAAGTGCATTGGTTTCCACAGCGGGCGCGATTCGATGTTTGCGCTTTCCAAAGTTAAACGCAAATCCTCGCGAGTGATGCCGTTTGTTTTCTCAGGATTTACAATAATGGACGTGAGCCAATAGTTTGAACGAAAATCGCTGTTTGGTTCTGTTTGAAATGTAATTCCTTCTATTTCGGATAAACATTGTTTGTAAACCTGATTGTTTTTTCTGCGTTGTGCTATTCTGTCGGGCAAAACCTCCATTTGTCCGCATCCTATACCTGCACAGATATTGCTCATTCGGTAGTTGTAGCCGATTTCGGAATGTTGATAATGAGGCGCATCCTCGCGTGCTTGTGTGGCGTAAAATATTGTTTTTCTCGCCTGTTGTTTGGCGCTGCAACCCAACGCTCCTCCGCCCGAAGTGGTAATAATTTTGTTCCCGTTGAACGAGAAGCAGGCAAATTCGCCGAAAGCGCCGCATTTTTGTCCCTTATATTCCGACCCCAGCGCCTCGGCAGCATCTTCCAGCACAGGAATTTCGTATTTTACGGCAATGTCTAAAATTTCACTCATTTTGGCAGGCATTCCGTACAAATGCACGGGAATAATCGCCTTTGGCTTTTTGCCTGTTGCTTTAACTCGCTCATTTATAGCGAGTTCTAAAAATTCGGGCGACATATTCCAAGTGTCTTGCTCGCTGTCAACAAAAACAGGTTTTGCACCGAGATATGCTATCGGATTGGCAGAGGCGGCAAAGGTAAAACTTTGGCAAATAACCTCATCGCCGTAGCCCACGCCCAACTGTAACAGCCCTAAATGAATAGCCGCCGTTCCTGAACTCAATGCTACAATATGCTTGTTTTTGCCGAGAAAATTTTCCAATTTACCTTCAAACTCATCAACATTGGGTCCCAGAGGCACAACCCAATTTGTGTCAAATGCTTTCTGAATAAACTTTTGCTCCTGTCCGCCCATGTGGGCGAGGGAAAGATAAATACGATTATTCATTTTTCAATATAATTCTTTAATATCCTGTCCAAAAATGGTATAAATTATAATTTTTATGTCTAACCAAAAATGCCGGTTCCGCAGATAATACAAGTTAATACGGACTTTATCGGGGAAAATTACCGTGTCGTTGTAGTTTATCGGGTCTTTCTGTTTGGCAAGAATGTCTTCCTCATTTCTGTATTTCAAACTCGCCGCGCCCGTAATTCCGGGTTTCAAACGTAATATTTCCCTGTCTTCACCCTGCAATTTGTCAGCGTAACCTTCCACATCGGGGCGCGGACCGACAAAACTCATTTCGCCGCGCAACACGTTCCACAGTTCGGGCAATTCATCTAATTTATATTTACGCAGTAGCGTGCCAAAGGGCGTAATGCGGCTTTCGCCCTTTACAGAAACAGTTGAGCCGGAATGAACGGCTACCATCGTGCGAAATTTATACATCGTAAACAGTTTGCCGAATTGCCCCACACGTTGCTGAGTGAAAATCACTTTCCCGTCAGGCATTTTTATTTTTATCAAAACAGCAACCACAACAAACACAGGAATTAGAATGACAATTCCCAAAGCGGAAAATAATATGTCGAAAAGGCGTTTCATTGTCAAATTCTTTTTAAAATTGCATTTACAGTGTATCCTGCGAAACAAAACGCGGAATAAAGAATTGACAAATGTTCAAAATCGCGATAAACGCGCCAAACGTTTTTTGCGGCTTTCCATTTTTTAGCGGTGTTGGAATTTGAAACAATGCGGTACGAAGCCAATGGTTCATTTAATCCGAATGCCGTAAAACCGCGTTTCATTACAAGCAACCAAAGCGCCATATCGTGGCTGCTTTGGATTAGAGGCATACGGAAATCGCCTGTTTTTTCGCGGTCAATCATTACTGTCAAACAACCTATAATTGTGTTTTTCAGATATTTATGATAACTGATTTGCGCAGGAACATTTATTTTTTTGCCTGTTTTTTCGCCATTTTCTCTGATAATGTTGTAAGCCGAAAATGAAAATGCAGATTTTTTTTCGCTCATAAAAGCCAACTGTTTTTCCAATTTTTGAGGCAGCCAAATGTCATCACTGTCCAAAAACGCTATAAATCTGCCGCTTGCATTTTTTATTGAGACATTTCGCGCAGCCGCTGCACCTGCGTTTTTTTGCAACGTAAAGAGTTTTATTCTGCTGTCATGCGCTGCATATTTTTTTATGATTTCCACAGTGTTGTCAGACGAGCAATCGTCTGTAATTAACAATTCCCACTCGGTAAATGTTTGCGCAATTACCGATTGGATAGCCTCTTCGATAAATTTTGAGGAATTGAACGAAGGCATTATTATTGAAACGAAATTTATATTCATAAATATAATTTTATTTACCTGCTCGTCCCGGTCAACCCTCAAAATGCTGTTTGCTTTTCGACTATGCGTTTAAGGTATGCCATATTATACTGTTTTTTGTTTCATTACAGAATATAATTTTTCGGACACAAAGGTAACTGTTTTTTAGATACTGAAAAAGATATTTTAAGATTTTGGAGCATTTTATTTTAAGATTTTGGAGTATTTTGTTTTAAGATTTTGGAGTTTTTCTTCCTTGCCTGTGAGGACAAATGCCTGAAACTAAGTTATTCATGGTTTTCTCAATTCTGTTTATAAAACATATTTTTTAGCGCTGTTAATGCTTTGAAGTTCAGTTGGCAAACGTGTTTATGTTTCATTTTTCCTGTCGAAACGTGGTCTGTATCTGTAATTTTAATACTTGGAATATAACGCACTTTCAAACCGTGTTTTGAAACAAGTTCGGCAAAAAATATCTCTTCGCCAAACAAAAATGCAGGAAAGTGAAAATTCTTTATTTTGCTGAAAAATAAAGCATTAAAAATCATTATAGAGCCGTGTCCTGCATAAATTTCAATTTCCTGTTCCGTTGTTTTTCCTTTTTTAATGTTGTAAAACAGTGAAACATATAAACGGTGTAACCACGCAAATCGGTATATCAGACGCAAAATTTCGATTTCTAACTTTGTGTAACGTTTTAATCTATTGGGATTTCTGTCGCGCTTTTCGCTTATTGACCAGATTTTTGGCGCAAGCCAGCCAATTTCGTTTCGATTTTTGTTTTTTGCCAATTCCTCAAAAAAATTCTCGCTTACTTGAATGTCAACATTTGAAATAATTACAAAATCGTAAGTTTCAAACGGGATTTCGGGTTTCGCTTGAATGATTGCCGAAATGCCGCCCAAATATCCCAAATTTTCGTTGAATTTCAACACATTGACGTTTATATTATCACATTTACTGTTGATATTTGCCGCTTTTTCGGTAGAATTATCGGCAACAAAAACATCGACAAAAACATCTTGCGTTTTTCCCACCGACACGCTCAACGATTGCAGATAATTTTGCAGTTCGCTGTCTGAGTTATAAGTTACACACAGTATTAAGATTTTTGTTTGTTTCATTTTATTGTTATAACCTTCAAATAGATGGTTGTTTTATTTAATAAAAATTTTATTATTGATATTTTTTTCAAAACTTTTACTGTTTTATACAGTTGTAAATTTTCGTAGACTATCAATTTAATGTTTCTTATTTTTTGATACCATGAACGCGACTTTTTAGCGCCGACAATGTTTTTTGAATGTTGTCGATATTTGATTAAAGGCGTTTCAATATCAACAAAAATTCCTTTGTAAAAACTTACAGCCAATGCCACCCAAGCGTCGTGCAATTTGGCTGTTGCAGGCGCAGGAAGGCACAAATCTCTTGCCACTTTGTTGATTAACATAGTGCAACCGGCAATATTGTTGTACGCACAATGAAATTTGAAAGAAGAAAAATCATTTTTTTTGTATTTATTGAATTTCCAAAACGACTGATATTTTGTTTTCAAATTTTCGTCTGTTACTGTCAAGTCGCAATGTACTAAAACCGGCTTGTTTTTCGGGCAGTTTTCTGCTGCTGCCAATTCGGTTTCCACTTTTTCGGGCAGCCAAAAATCGTCATGGTCGGCAAACATATAAAAATCTGCCTCAACCTGCTGCAACAGCCACATGAAACTTTTGTACGCGCCTGCGTGTTTGATTGGTTTTTCTAACAAAACAATTCGCTTGTCCTGCCGCTCAAACTGCCTGACTATTTCTACCGTTCTGTCAGTTGAACCGTCATCGGCAACATAGAGCGTGAAATCGTGATAAGTCTGATTGATAATACTTTCCAACTGTTCTGCCAAGTATTGCTCGCCGTTATATGTCGATAAAAGTATTGCTAACATAATGAAAAATCATTTCTTTTTCGATGTACTGTGTAATATAGTTCGTTAAAAGTCGCTTGTTTCTCGTAAATTTTCAAAAAACACTTCTCTGTTCTTGTCTATTTGGGGGTCAAAAATGCTGTGGTAAGGATGAAACAAAACATAAAATTTTGTGTCAGGCATTGATTCTAATTGTGTTTTCCAATAATAATAACTTTGAAAAAATAAAATGATTACCAATGCCATCTTAATGACAAAAGAATAAATGATATTCTCTTTGTATCGCATATTCAGGTACTTAACAGATTCTACAATATAGAGAATTACAAATGGAATTAAATAATTTGTCAACCGCGAAAATATGATATTATAGAAAGCCGAAAAAACCATCAGTACAACAAACAATGTTACTAAACTATGCATATTTCGTAATTGAAAATCGGTATTTTCTTCCCGATTGTTGAAGTACAGCAACAATATGAAAGGTACAGTAAAAACATAATAAAACAAGGTATTCATTATGTTCACTTCCATTTCGGCATAGCGTTCCAATTTTAAAGAAACCAAATAATTGAACGAAAAAACGTCTAATATCAACGGAATAATACTGATGCCTGCTAAAAACACTCCTAATGCTATCTCTACAATAATTAAATGTTTGACTTTGAAATTTTTAAGAATAAAAGAAAACAGTGGAATTAACAACATAAACAGCGCAGACCAATGAATTGAAACGGCTACGATACAACACAAATAATATTTTACATATTTTTTTTGAGAATAAAGCGGATACGCAATCATAAAACAGCAAACGGCAAGCGCCTCGCGCAAAACTTCCATGTTAAACAGAACATAGTACCCAAAATAATACATCAAAATTGCCGAAAAATAAAAGGCAGTATGTTTGCGGAAAAACCAAAAGAAAACGCTGTTGACTATGATGGCGTGTATAATTTGAAATGTAATGAAATCGCCGCCGCAGGAAATTATAACGGCATTAAAAATATACCACAAAGGATTAAATTCTGCTTCGGAAAAATCAAAATACTGCAATTCGCCAAGCGAAGGGTAGTTGTCAAATAAGAACATATAAATCAGCGTATCGCCGCCCACACGATAGCGCAAGCCTGCAAGCAATACAAGCAAAATAAATTCCAAAACTAAAAATCCGGTTTTTCCACGTTCCAAGTTACATATATCGTAAAGAAACGCGGGTATTGCCAGTATAATTAAAATAACAATATATATCATATTATGATTTTTGTAATTTCAAAAAATAAAGCACGCACATAACAAGTAACACAACTTCCGACAGCGTCAGCGCTATTGCTGCTGCCACATTTCCAAGAAAATACGTTGCCACAAGCACAAACAAGATGCTGACCAGTCCACCGGTCAAAACGTATTTAAAAAACACCTTTTGTCTGTTCATATTAACCAAACCCAAATAGCCCAAAATATAATTTAAGCCGCCAAAAAATATCACAGGCGACATTATCTTAACAAGAATAACGTTGTCGCTGTACTCTTTGCCACACAAAATTTCGGACAGCAAGCCCGCCGTGCAGAACGTAAAAACAGATAACAGCAAAAGCGCGCCGCCAATGCGCAAGGCAACCCTCTTAATTGTCCCCACATTTTCAGCCAAAGTCCGCTTGCCGAATTTCAAACTGAAATGCGGAAACAACGCTTGCGCCACAGGCGCCACAACCGATTGCAGCCCTTTTATTATCTTCTCGGCAGCGGCATACAACCCAACCGCCGCATCGCTCACAAAAAAACGCAACAAAAAAATATTGGCGTTTCTGTACAACTCAATGCTCGCCGAGGCGCCAAACAACGCCGCGCCCTCGCGCAACTGAAATTTTATCTCCGCCCGTTTCGGAACAAAAAACGAAATCCCAAACTGACGTTTTACCAAAACCGTGCTGATAATTCCTGCTGTTAAATAACCAAAAGCATTTAACAGGATAATATATTTATAATCAGACGATTGCTGAATAAAAACAAAAATCAGAACCGTAAAAAGTCCTTTTGAAATAATATTTACAACAGTCAAATAACGCATCTTTTCAACACCCTGAAAAAGCCAGACAGGAACAAGAATGTCGCCAAACACAATGCCAACACCCCATGCCAGCATCAAAAATTCATCTCTTGACTTTACATACAAAAAAGACGTTGCAAATAATATAAATAACGAGCAAAATGCTAATAGTAAGCGACTTGCAATTACCGAACAAAAAATTTCAGATAATTTTTTAATGTCATCGCGATTTTGCGAAACCTGTTTTGTAGCCGAAAAATTAAACCCATAAGCGCTGATAATGACACAGTATTGCACTAAAAGTAAAATAAACACATATACGCCGTATTTTTCCACTCCCACAACCCGCCAAATATACGGCAACGTTACAAACGGCAGCAAAATATTCAGCCCGTTGAGCATCGAAAGCGAAAAAAAACTTTCAATCAGCGATTTTTTATCTAACAGATTTAACTTCACTTGTTTCCAACGATTTCTTTTCCGAAAAATTATATGCTCTTTAAAAATTTTTATCTTTTTTTTAAATAGCCCGTGTTATTATATTACAAAAAAAACGCTAAAAATCAGTAATTCAGTCCAAACGCCCACAGTGGCACAACGTTTTTGTAGCCGTATTCAATATCATCTTTTACAATATAAGCATTTTGCATACCTTCAATCTGTTTCTGCGTTTTGCTTTTTCCGCCCACTTCAAAAGTGATATTGTTGATATTAAAATCGGCTTTTTCGCTGCGGAAAACATCGTTTCGCACACGCATTTGATTGAAAAACACGGTCTCGCGAATATTTCCAACTTCGGGCTGCCGCTCTTCCAAAGTAAAAATCAGATTTGGATTGTCCAAATACACCTTATCCACTTTGCCGAGTTGCCCTATCCCTTCGCCTTTGTCGCGCAGTTGCATAATCAAGCCCGCAAGTTCCATCAAATAACAATAGTCGTCAATATTGTTGCGGCTCGCCGCCAGCATGGTGGCAATTTTGGTAAAATTAGGCTTAAAAGGCACACTTTGAGAGATAATTTTCAGCAGTTTGCCAAGTTTTTTGCCGGTTGATACGCTCATATTTGCATAAATAGGAATATCGGTTTCCAAAGTCTGAATAATTACCTGATTTAAGCGGCGCCTGAACATCGTGTCGTGTATTCCAAACGGATAATAACCGCGCTGCAAATAATCTTTGAACAACGGCAGCGGATGACGTACCGAAAAACTGTCGGTTTTATGCTCCAAAATGTCCTGCAACCCGAATATCTCAACCTCAATATTGTGAAAGAAAAACAGATATTCGCGAAACGAAAGCCCCTGCATCTTGAACATCAGCGCGCGACGGCTCAAATCGGCGCTGCCTTTTAAAATCTCCAATGACCCTGTAAACACAATTTTCAATTCAGGAAAATAGTCGTAAATAGATTTGAGAGCCTGCGACCAGCCCGCGTATTTGTGAATCTCGTCAATAAAAAGATATTTCCCGCGATTTTTCGAAAATTCCTCCACCAGTTCTATCAATGTCCGACTGGCAAAATACACATCATCTGCCTGTACATAAAGCGTTTCGTCTACATCCAGATTATCCTTGATATATTGCAGCAGCAAGGTGGTTTTACCTATCCCACGCGACCTCGTCATACAGATACCGCCTGAACCCGGTTGGCGTAAGCCACAGCAAGTCCTTAAAACTTTTGATTAACGATTCCATACCGAACAAATTTTATGTTTTCAATTCAGACGGTAAAGTTACAACTTTATTTTCAAAAACGCACTTTCAATAGTGCAATTTTACCTAAAAACGCACCATCAATAGTGCAATTTTACCTAAAAACGCACTCTCAATAGTGCAATTTTGCAAAAACATTATATATATCATTGATTTTCAAGTATTTATATTGTAAAAAAAACCAATATAAGAGAGATTTTTATTTGTACAGCAGGACAAATTATTGAAACGAGTTTATTCACTGAATATCTAAATCAAATTTGTTTGTATTTATGGGAACTCCTAAAAATTGCTTATTTGTCGTTGGGCTTCATTTTCAAAATGCTCATTTACATTAGTAAACTGCGCTTTTGAAAACTTGCCCGCCTAAAATAATCTAATTTTTAGAAGTC
>JAISWT010000125.1 GCA_031271005.1 Prevotellaceae bacterium
GAATATTTTAATCTGGTAAAAAATCAACTGGAACTGGGAGCGTAGGAGTTAACTGCAAACTATATTCAATTAAAAATTAAAAATTTAATTGAGAATTGAGAATTGAGAATTGAGAATTAAGAAATGAAGGAATTAAGAAATGAAGGAATTAAGAAATGAAGGAATTAAGAAATGAAGGAATTAAGAAATGAAGGAATTAAGAAATTATATTCAATCACGAATTAAAAATTACAAATTACGAAATGCTAATAACTAAACTCTAAACTCTAATATCTAATAACTAAACTCTTAATTGCTATCTGCTAATTGCTAATTGCTATCTGCTAATTGCTAATAAATCTTTTCCAGCGTTGAATTTTTATAATAATGCGCCAAAATCTGCTCAAAACCGTAACCTTTTTCGCCCATCACGGCTGCACCAATCTGGCACAGCCCTACGCCGTGTCCCCAGCCTGCGCCGCGCAATAAAAATCGCTGTGGAACGCTGTTAATGCAGTCGTGTTTTTCAACAACAAATGCAGAACTGTACAGGTGCGTTTCAGAGAGCCATTTACGGATTTCGAGTTCTTTACCAACAATTGCAACGTGCTTTGTACCAATAATTTGCAACTCAATAATTCGCCCTGAAACTCCACGTTTCACAGGAAGCAGGTCTATAATTTCGCCAAAATCTATTCCCGATTTCTTCCTTATAATTTCCGAAATATCCTGCTGCGTAAATTCCCGCTGCCAGCGAAAAAAATCTGTCGTTTTTCTGTCATAATTATTTAAAATCTGCGAAATAATTTTCGGGTCTTTTGTGTTGCAAAAACAGTCGGGCGCCGAGCATATAAAGGTTTCGGCATCATCGTTGTTTGTCAAATCCAGAGAAAAATCCGCGCTTTGCTCGCCGTCAATCACTTTTTCAAGATAAGGAAAATGGACATCCGCCCAGCAATTCTCAAAAAGTTCGCTGACGCCGCCACAGGATTTAGAGAAACGCGCATCGCAAATTTCGCCTTCGCAGGTCAGAACCAACCCTGCTGTTGCCTCAATTGCCTGATTTACACGGTCGTTAGTTTGCCGCCCTATGCCCTGATAACGCTGACAATGGTCGTCTGCACAAACGTCAAAATTGTTGTGAGCATCGCGCTCGTACCAAACAATATTTCCTTCTTTTGGAGAAGTTTTGTGTGGCATTTGCGGCTTTGCCAGCAGCCAACTCCGAGAAATAACAGCGTGCGCTTTGAGCAATTCCAAAGAAGCGTTGGCGCTCATCTCGCTTGCAATCACGGATTTAAGATAAATCTCAATATCAATTTCATTGACTGCAGTGAGCGTATCAGTTTCTACAATAAAATGCAGCGTGCCATTAAATTGCTGATTTTCTCTTTGCTGCCAATGAAACTGCTTGCCTGTAACAACATTTTTCAACTCAAAAAAATTGCTGTCGGCTTGTGGACAAAAAGTTAATTTTTCGTATAAATTATTATCGAAAAATATTTTGTTATTTTTAAAAACAACTTTTTTAATTCCATTGTAAATCAAAGAGTTGGAACACATAAAATTGCCCGACAAATAAAAATCAATCTCTTTGCCCGACAGGATTCCAACTGTTATTTTGCCTGTTTTATTCATTCTTTTTTTAATGTGGATTTCTAAAAATTAGATTATTTTAGGCGGGCTTTAAACAGTTATTAGAGTTTAGTTATTAGAGTTTAGATAAATATCAATTCGTAATTGCTATATGCTAATTGCTAATTAATTTCAAAATGAAGCCCAACTACAAATAAGCAAGGAGTTCCCTAATATAAAATTAATACCTTCCTTTCCATAGTTTACGAACAAAATCGGTCAATTTGTTTTCGGCAGTATTATTTTGCATTTGCCAGATTCTTGTTTTCAGCAGTTTGTCCGGCAAATATTGCATTTTAACAAAATGCTCGTCATAGTCGTGAGCATATTTATATCCCTTGTGGTAGCCCAAGTCCTTCATCAACTTTGTAGGCGCATTGCGCAGGTGCAGCGGCACCGGCAAATTTCCTGTTTCTTCCACTATAGCCACAGCCTTTTCGATAGACAGATACGCCGAGTTACTTTTGGGCGATGCGGCAAGATAAATCGTTGTTTCTGCCAATGGAATACGCGCTTCGGGCAATCCTATTTTGTGAATGGAGTCGAAGCAGGCATTTGCAAGCAGCAAGGCATTGGGGTTTGCAAGTCCGATGTCTTCGGCTGCCAAAATAACCAGCCGCCGCGCGATAAATTTGAGGTCTTCGCCGCCGGCAATCATTCGTGCCAGCCAGTAAATAGCCGCATCGGGGTCGCTGCCGCGTATCGACTTTATAAAAGCCGAAATAATGTCGTAATGAATTTCGCCGTCTTTATCGTAAGCGAGCGGATTTTCCTGCAGCCTGTTGGTTACCGTTTCATTTGTAATAAAAATTTGTTCTCCGCCATTTGCCGCAACAACTAATTCTATTATATTCAACAATTTACGCGCATCGCCGCCGGCAAATCTCAACAGCGCTTCGGTTTCTTTTATTTCAATATCCAATTTTTTTAATTCTGTGTCTTCCATAATTGCGCGATTTGCAAGTTCAAGTAAATCAGCGTTTTCCAAAGAATTTAACACATAAACCTGACATCGCGACAGCAAGGGCGAAATCACCTCAAAAGAGGGGTTCTCCGTTGTTGCGCCAATGAGCGTGATTGTTCCGTTTTCCACCGCCCCAAGCAGCGAATCCTGTTGCGACTTGCTGAAGCGGTGAATTTCGTCAATAAACAGAATCGGGTTGCCGCCTTTGGCGAACATCCCTTGAGAACGCGCCTTCTCAATCACCTCGCGCACATCTTTTACGCCCGAACTCACTGCGCTAAGCGTGAAAAACGGCAAATCAAGAGTGTTGGCAATAATTTGCGCAAGCGTAGTTTTGCCCACACCGGGCGGTCCCCACAAAATAAATGAGGCTACATTGCCCGTTTCTATCATTTTACGCAAAACAGAATTGTTGCCAACCAAGTGTTTCTGTCCGATATAATCGTTAAGCGTGCGCGGGCGCATTCTTTCGGCTAATGGTTGCATAAATCAACAAAGTTAGAAATTTTTATGCAAAGTTAGCGTTTTTTTCCAATGTGAGATTTATTTTTAATAAAGAACATAGAACATAGAATATAGACAAAAGACATTTTTTTAATTAACAACTTTATCAGGCAATTTAGATTATTAAAAAAAGTTAAACTTGAATTTCTTTTTAAACTAAAAAACATTCAAATTGTCTAAAAATCTGAAATAACAAAAAATTAACAGGCAAGCATATTTGCAAACAATAAAAAGAGCGAGATTGATATGCCGATTTTTCGCTGCATTATTAAAAGAAAATGAGAAAAATAGCAGTTTTAGTTATGACATTATTTGTTTTTGCGGTGGCAAACACTTTTGCCCAGCAGCAAATAGAGAAGTCCGAAGGTACGGCGCAGGTATCGCGCAGCAGGTTTGCAGTCAAAACGCCTCAAGAGCGTGCTACAGAGTTGCAAAAGGAGTATAACCTCAGTCAGCAGCAGGTAAACAGCCTTATTGCATATTACAAAAAGCAAGATGAACAGCGTGCAGCCCGGCGGAGCGCTGCGCGAGACAACCGACAGGCACAGCGCGAGCAGGCACAGTCGGATAGGGATATGAAACGCACAGAGATAGAAAAAGCGCGTCAAGCCGACGAGCAGGAACTGAAAACAATCCTGGGCGAAGAGAATTACAGCAAGTATGTTTCCAAACGCGATGAGCAATGCGCTAAAAGCGGCAAAGAACGTTTCCAAAAATGCGACAGCGCAGTTGTCAGGCGCAACCTTAAAAACGCCGACTTGAAAACAAAACATTCTTGCGACAGCGCAAGCAGTAAAGCAGACATCAGAAAAATGCAAAAAAAAGGACAGATAAAAAAGCAGCAGGCACAATAAGATACATAATAATTAATACTTTTTTTGTGTTCAGGCGCCCGAAAATCGCAGATTTTCAGGCGCTTTTTTAATAAAAATTTTTGTATTAAAAATAAATGTTGTACATTTACAAGCTCAATAATAAAATAATTTTTTTTATGGAAAATAAAGAAAAGAAGCCTGACAATCAGTTAAATATAGAATTGTCAGCAGATGTTGCCGATGGCATTTACTCAAATCTCGCGGTAATTTCGCACTCATCTTCAGAGTTTGTGCTCGATTTTATTCGTATGCTGCCCGGCACGCCTAAAGCCAACGTAAAGGCACGCATCATTCTTACGCCCGAACATGCAAAAAGGCTGATGCTGGCGTTGAGCGACAATATTTCCAAATACGAAAAACAATACGGAAATATTAATCTTTCGCAGCGCGGCGCCGTTCCCCAAGCGCCATTGATGGGTTTTGGAGGAGGATTGGCGTAAATCGTGGCGTGATTTTTGCAACGAGTATGTGGCTGTTTTTTTTTGAAAGAAATAGAACAGGGTACTCCTAAAAATTACTTTTTTTGCGCTCGGACTTGCATTTTGAAGAATGTTCATTTTTACAGGATGTAGAAGTTGTGCATGTTATGGGACATGTTCGCTGATGAAAAATTTAATTTTTAGAAATACCCGATAATTTATAAATCACTAAAATCAATAAGGAATGACAAATCTTTCGGACCTTTTAAATTCAGATTTGGGAAAACAAATCATTAGTGGCATCGGCAAACAAACCGGCGCCACGCAAAAAGAGACCTCATCGGTGCTCGCTACTGCGCTTCCTGCCATACTTGGCGGGCTGCAAAAGAACGCTTCGCAAGGCGGAGCAGACGGCATTATGAATGCTCTGACAAAGCACGACGGCAGTGTTCTTGATAACCTGACCGATTTTTTGGGCAAAGGCAAAAACGTATCCGATGATGGCAAAGGAATTCTCGGACACATTTTTGGCGAGCAACTTGGCGCTGTAACCGGCAGCGTAAGCAAGCAGTCGGGCGTATCGAAGGCGAAGACCGCGTCTATTATCGAAATGGCGGCGCCTGTGTTGATGGGCTACCTTGGCAAGCAAACCAAAAGTAGCGGAGTAACAAGCGGCGGCGGGCTGGAAGGGCTGCTTGGCGGATTGCTTGGAGGCAGTGGCGGCGGAAACGTTCTCACCGGCTTGCTCGACCAAAATGGAGATGGAAAACTTGACATCGCCGATGTTGCAAGCGTTGTTACAGGTACTAATAAAAACAAAGGCGGCGGACTGCTTGGCGGTTTGCTCAGTGGAATTTTTGGGAAAAAATAAAGGAAATTTAGAAGTCCCCTTTAAATTTTAAACAATTTTAGAATAAAAAAAAACCTGCAACCTTTTTAAGTTGCAGGTTTTTTTTATTTAGCAAAACTTACTGCTCGAATTTCGCGTATTACTGTGATTTTTACCTGTCCGGGGTATGTCATTTCATCTTGGATTTTTTTTGCTATATCAAACGAGAGCAGTTCTGCTTCTTTATCATCAATGCGGTCGGCGCCAACAATTACTCGCAGTTCGCGTCCTGCCTGAATAGCGTATGTTTTGACTACTCCGGGGTAGGAGAGAGCCAGTTTTTCGAGGTCGTTCAGTCGCTTGAGATACGCTTCTACAATTTCGCGCCGCGCTCCCGGTCGCGCTCCCGAAATAGCATCGCATACTTGCACTATTGGCGCTATCAGTGTTTCCATTTCTATCTCGTCGTGGTGTGCGCCAATGGCATTGCAAATATCGGGTTTCTCTTTGTAGCGTTCAGCCAGTTGCATACCGAGAATGGCGTGTGGCAATTCCGGCTCGTCATCCGGCACTTTTCCAATATCGTGCAACAGTCCTGCCCGCTTTGCTTTTTTTGCGTTCAAGCCGAGTTCGGCAGCCATTATTGCACACAGATTAGCCGTTTCGCGCGAGTGTTGCAAGAGATTTTGCCCGTAAGAAGACCTGTATTTCATTTTGCCTACTATTCGAATCAGTTCGGGGTGCAGGTTGTGAATGCCCAAATCTATTGCAGTGCGTTTGCCTGTTTCTGCGATTTCATCTTCCACTTGTTTGCGCACTTTGTTCACTACTTCTTCGATGCGTGCGGGGTGTATGCGTCCGTCTGTAACAAGTTGGTGTATGGAGAGCCGCGCTACTTCGCGTCTCACGGGGTCGAATGATGAGAGAACTATTGCGTCCGGGGTATCGTCAACTATTATTTCAACGCCTGTAGCGGCTTCGAGCGCACGAATATTACGTCCTTCGCGCCCTATGACACGTCCTTTTATTTCGTCAGAATCGATGTGAAAAACGGTAACCGAATTTTCGATAGCCGCTTCTGTGGCGATGCGCTGAATGCTCTGAACGACTATTTTTTTGGCTTCTTTATTGGCGGTCATTTTTGCCTCTTCCATTATTTCGTTGATGTATGACATCGCGTTTGCTTTGGCATCATCTTTCAGAGATTCTACGAGTCGTTCTTTGGCTTGGTCGGCAGATAGTCCGGAGATAGTTTCGAGTTGCTCCTGCGCCTGTTTGCTGGCATGTTCAAGTTCTTTTTTTGTGGACTCGATGGCGTATAGTTGCTGCTGGTAACTTTCTTTGAGCGCTTCTGCCTCGTTGTAGCGGCGTTGCAGGTCGCCCTGTCGCTGATTAAGTTGCTGCTCGCGGTGGTGGAGTTTGCTTTCGAGCGACTGCAATTTTGAATTGCGCTGCTGCACTTGCTGCTCGTGTTCGGATTTTAGCGCGATGAAATGCTCTTTTGCCTCAATCATCTTATTCTTTTTCTGCAATTCTGCGGCTGCCTCGCGCTCTTTTTTTGTCTTTGTATTATAAATTTGCCATCCTGCAAAGCATATTCCCATACCTGCAATAAGGCAAATTATCGCTACTATTATTGTTATTGTATTCATATTTTTAGATATTTTATTATTTTTCTTTTCTCTTTGTTCACAATTATTTATGTTAGTGTAAATAAAAAAACGCCTCTCAACTTTTTTTCTGAAATAACAATCGGAATAATCAGATTGTTTTTCGTATCAAAAAAAAAATCGTGAATGCGTAAAATCAAATACTAAATACTAAATAACTGTAAATCAGTTATTTTCTAATGTGTTATCTACTTCATTTCCCCAACTTTGCAATTTTTCCATCAAATCATTGTGTTTCTCACTTTCGCGTACAAAATTCACTATTCCGTTGTAAGCCAGCATTTTCAGGGCTTCAACGAGTTGTATTTTGCCTCCGGTGAGCATATCTGCAAGTTCGCTGTTAAAAATTTTTTCGGCACACCTGTAAATTTCCTCATCCTCACGCGGAATTGTAAGCGGCAAACGCCAATCGCTCAAAGTTACGTTTATGTTGAAAATTTCGTCATTATTCATTGTGTTTGTCTTTTAAACATTTAAGCATTAATTATTTAAAAGTTTCAAACAAGTATCTGTTTCACGCACCAACTTTTCTATTGCTGCCCGCATTTCGGTTTTTTCGGCATTGCTACTGCCCGATAAACTTGCTGCCATGCGAAAATGTTGGTATTCTTTCTGCAAATCGACAAACTCTTTATGCGCAATTTTACAGTCGTTTTTTGCGGCGTCTGCCTGCCGGCGAAGCAAACGGTTGTCTTCTTTAAGTTTCTGATAATCGGCTATTAAGGCTTTTATTTTATCATCAA
Organism: Prevotellaceae bacterium; assembly: GCA_031271005.1. Lineage (GTDB taxonomy): Bacteria > Bacteroidota > Bacteroidia > Bacteroidales > Paludibacteraceae > WRGS01. Next base: position 7,619 of record JAISWT010000125.1, read on the forward strand.
AAATCTTTGTTTTTTGCGTATTCTTGTCGGTCATTGTGCAAAAAAATTGTTGCAAAAATAAACATTTTTTTTCAAAAAAACTAAAAAATGTATATTTTTTTTGAAAAAAGTATTTTCGGGCTGCCAAGCATTTTTGCAGAGCAGTTTCAAAAAATGTATTTTGCTGTTGTCTTCAGGTTAAAAGCCAAAACACGATTGTTGCCTTTCGGGTTTTTCCACGATAACATTAGTGTGTTTTGTTAGATTTTTTTCTGTTTTTTTAACTTTTCTATTTTTCCTTCCAGCATTTCTATTGTTTTGTCCTGATTGTAAATAGTGGTAAGCAGTTCGTTCAGTTCTTCGTTTTCTATGGTTGTAGGATATTGTGCATCAACACGTTTGAGGAAATCGTCAAGGATATTCATGTAATTTATGAATGCTTCGTATGGACTTTCGTAGTTGCTGCCAAAGGCATCTGTGTGGCTCATAAAGCGGAAATAGTTACTTGTTTGCAGTATTAGCCAGTCGCGGCGCAAGGGTTTGTCGCTGCACAGGTGTACACGCTCCGAAACGGCGTACAGTTTGTTTAGAGCCTCCTGCTGCAAGTCGTTGCCTGTCCACGATGCAAGATTTTTTTCGCTTCCCGACCAACTGACAGGGTAACTGACAGAGAGCGCGCCTGCCGACTCGCAGGTCTTTGTAATTTCCGAAGGCGTTGCAAAGCCTATTTTTTTCTTAAAAGCAACAGTCGGCAATGCTTTGAAGAAGTCGAATATTCCTGAATATGCAGAGTTGAAAAATCCTAATGCTTCGTAGCCCATCCAAATATTTATCACATTTTCCTTTTCCGAAGTGGCTTCAATCCAGTTTATGTACGTTTCGGCAGTGAGCGGAAAGTTCAGCCATGTACGGTCTGAAAAGCGGAATGCCACATCATCGCTGAGTTTGAAATTGCGCACAAGCAGTTTCAATTTGCTGATAGAGGCGTGATTGTAGACATAGTTCGGGCTTTTCCAACCCATAATATGCTTTGCTTCGTCTATAAGGATTGTTTTGTAGCCCAAATTGCTTACAATTTCGCCTATTTCGTCAGAATAAATGAGTTCTGCATTGCGCAGGGCAGTTGGCTTTTTGCCAAAAAGCGTTTCTATTTTGGCAGCGTGCTGATTTACCTGCATCTCAAATTCTGCGGTGTTGAAAATTGACGACAAAGAGTGTGAATATGGCTCCGCCAAAAATTCTACGCTGCCGGTTTTTGCAAGTTCCTGAAAACTTTCAATCACTTCGGGGGCGTACTGCTCAAACTGTTCGAGCGCTATCCCCGAAATAGAAAACGCGCAACGAAATTTGCCGCCCGTGTTGCGAATTATTTCCATAAAGACCTCATTTGCAGGGATATACACCTGCGAAGCGAGACTGCGTACACGCTCTTCGGTCAGAAAATCGTCATAATAATAATGGTCAAAATCAATATCGAAAAACCGATAGCGTTTCAACTCTACGGGCTGATGTATTTCAAAATAAAAACAAATGTTTTTCATTTTCATAAAAGATTTTTATTAGCGCAAAGTTAATTTATTTTTTTGTTAAATAAAAAATTGTTTTCAAAAATTCTTTAATTTTATTTTTATTCTGTTAAAATCAATAATTTTTGCGGGTATTTCAATAACTTTAATTATTTCTTAAAATGCTGATTTATATTTCTTAAAAACAAAACACATGCGGTTTTGTACAGCATTGCGGGCGTTTTTTCATTTCAACTTTTGGATTAGTCGCGTTTTTTTTGTACTTTTGTGCTCTTAATATACAATTTATATCTAATTAAATTCTTTTAAATCAACAGTTTAATAAAACAAATATAATGATACAGACTCCTAAAATTGCGGTCATAGGGCTTGGCTATGTAGGGTTGCCTTTGGCTATTGCATATGCCAAAAAGTATGATGTTTTGGGCTATGACATTAACGCTCAGCGAGTAGCGGAGCTTCAAAACGGCGATGACCACACTCGCGAAGCCGACCTTGCGGCGATGAAATCGGTAACTGATTTGAAAAAAAACGGCAGTCAAACGGGTCTGTGCTTTTCGAGCAAGGAATCCGATTTGCGCGAGTATAACACGTTTATAGTTACGGTTCCTACGCCTATTGACAACTTTAATTCTCCCGACCTTGCGCCGCTGTTGCACGCATCGGAAATGCTCGGGCGCGTGATTTCAAGAAATGACGTAGTTATATATGAATCAACAACTTATCCCGGCTGCACCGAAGATGACTGTATTCCTGTTATAGAGCGCGTTTCGGGCATGAAATTTAATGTTGATTTTTTTGCGGGCTACAGCCCCGAACGCATTAATCCGGGCGACAAAATTAACACCTTAACAAAAATTAAGAAAGTTACCAGCGGTTCTACTCCCGAAACCGCAGATTATGTGGACAGTTTATACGCATCTATAATCACTGCGGGGACACACAAAGCGCCCTGTATCAAGGTTGCCGAGGCATCGAAAATCATTGAGAACGCACAGCGAGATGTGAATATTTCGTTTGTGAACGAACTCGCGCTGATTTTTGACAAAGTAGGAATTGACACAAACGATGTGATTCAGGCTGCGGGGACAAAGTGGAATTTCCTTAAATATTCGCCCGGACTTGTGGGCGGGCATTGCATTAGCGTTGACCCGTATTATCTGGCAAACAAGGCAGAATCAATGGGATACATTCCGCAGGTTATATTGTCAGGGCGACATGTTAATAACAGCATTGCCCCCTTTATTGCCAATAAAGTTATTAAATTGATGATTCAAAAAGACCACAAAATAAAAAATTCTAATATTCTGATTCTTGGAGTAACTTTTAAGGAAAATTGTCCCGATATTAGGAATACAAAAGTGGTTGATATTTACCACGAGTTGCGCGAATTTACCGCCAATGTTGATGTTTATGACCCGTGGGCTATTTCTGAGGAGGTACAACGGGAATATGGCATCAATATTTTGACCGAACTTGACCCCAACAAATGCTACGAGGCAATAATTCATGCTGTGGCTCACAACGAATTTCAAGTCATTGATTTTGCAAAATACAGGCAGCAGGGCGCCGTAGTATTCGATGTGAAAGCCACTTTGGATAGAACAGCAGTGGATTGCAGGTTGTAAAACTTGGAAAAGCCTGAAATACAGGGATTCAGGAAAATTTAAAGAGAATAATTCTCATTTAGCAAAACAGATGCATATTTCTATCAGGAGAACTGTTAATCCTTCAATTTTGCTCGCTGTGGTTTGGATAGCGGGGTGTTTGTTGTTGTGGATTGCCCCGTCAAAACTGCCGCAAGAGTTTGTAGAAAGCCGCGAAGTGTTGCCTGTGCTGCGTTTTTTGCAGACGATTTTGCCTGTAGGATGCGTTATCGCCAATCTGCTTTGTGTGTTGCTGACCATTGTTAACAGCGTTCTGCTTTACCAACTCAACAATGTTTTTACGCTGATACGCGAAAAAACTTTTTTGCTGCCTCTGATATTTATTATTTTGATAAGTTCTTTTCATTCAACGCATTATAATATTGCAGCAAACTTATCGCTGATGTTTTTGCTGATTGCGTTTTTCAATTTCCTTAAAATGTATCACAAAGTGGCGCAAACCGAGGCGGCTTTTTTGGGGTCGTTGCTGATTGCGTGCGTTGGGTGGCTGTTTTTCCCTGAATTTTTGTTGCTCTTTGTTGCTGTGTGGCTGGGGCTGTCCATTTTGCGGGCAATGTCGATACGTGTTTTCCTCGCCACGCTTATCGGGCTGGTTACTCCGCCTATTTTCTGTTTCGTTTTTTACCGGACTTATTTCGGTATGTTTGTTTCGTATTTTAAAACGATGTTTATCGAACGGCAACTTTTTTTGCAACATTCGCTCGATTTTCAGGTTTTGTTCTTCTTATCTGTATTTATGATTTTGTGGGCGCTGTCGCTGATTGGAATTTTCACTGATGCTTTGCGCAACACTATCAGAACACGCATTAATCTAAATTTCGTGCTTCTGTTTTTCATCATCGTACTTTGTATAATTATTGGTTTTCCGCAAACTATTTTCGCTTTTTTGCCTCTGATATCTGCACTTTTTGCGGTGTTTTTTGCGCATCCTGTAAGTTTGAAAAATTCTAATTTCTTTAACATTATTTTCATCATTTTTTGCATAACAAGTGTTATTTACGTTCTGTCAAATGTGATTGCTAATTATCTATGATTGAATGGTTTGCCGAATACGGATATATAGGGTTGTTTTTAATCTCTTTTTTGGCAGCCACAGTGTTGCCGTTCAGTTCCGAAGTGGTTTTTTTAGCAATGATTTTTGGAGGTTACGATGCTTGGATTTGCGTGTTTGCGGCTACGGCGGGCAATTTTTTGGGTGGCGTAACTTGTTATTATACAGGCAGGTTGGGAAAAATTGAGTGGATAGAAAAAATCTTCCGCATAAGCAAATCAAAAATAGAACGCCGGGTAGGAGCAATCATTAAATACGGCGGCTGGTTTGCTTTTTTCGCTTTTGCACCCATTGTAGGCGATGCAATAGCAGTTGCTACAGGATATATGCGCTGCAATTTAATAATTGTTCTACCGTCAATGCTGGCAGGAAAATTTGCACGATATTTATTTTTAATGTATGTTAATAATCTGATTCTCTGATTTTTATAATATTTATAGAAATAAAATTCCTTTCAATCTGTATGTTAATTGAGAATTTAATGCTAACTTTTTTCCTGTAAATTTTGTAAAACATTTTTACGGGTGGCAGTGTAAATGTGGAAAATTTTCTGTAAATTTGCCGAAAAATAATTTTTCAGAAATCTTCGTTATATTTTTTTTATAAAATTACAAAAGAAATAGATATGGCTTCGTTAAAGGAAATAAAATCTCGCATACAGTCGGTCAGTTCTACCTGCAAAATCACTTCGGCAATGAAAATGGTGTCGTCAGCCAAACTGCGCAAGTCGCAAAGGGTGATAGAGAATTTTTTGCCCTATTCAAATAAACTTAATACACTGTTGAGTAATTTTTTAAGCGCCGATGCCGACCTGCTTTCGCCGCTTGCTGCTGTGCGCAAAACCGAGCGTGTAGCCATTGTGGTTATTTCCTCAAATTCGAGTTTGTGCGGGGCGTTCAACAGCAATGTTATTCGCCTTCTCAATCATACTGTGGCAGAATACAAAGGTCTGACAAAAGAGAATATTTTTATTTATCCTGTCGGCAGGAAAGTAACCGCCGCTGTACGCAAAGCCGGATATACGCCCAAAATAGACAACGAAGCGCTGGCAGAAAAACCTGCTTACAATACTGTTGCAGCCATTGCCGAAGAACTGATGCGGGATTTTCTGGATGAAAAAATTGACAGGGTGGAACTTATTTTTCATCATTTCAAGAGTAGAAGTTCGCAAATTTTGCAGCGCGAAACTTTTTTGCCATTTTTGTTGCAACCCTGCAAAAAAACATCGGAAAAGGAACTGTATTATTTGATTGAGCCCGACAGAGAATCTGTTGTTAACGAACTGATTCCCAAAGTTATAAAGTTAAAATTATATGCAGCGCTGCTTGATTCTAACGCCTCTGAACACGCCGCGCGCACAATAGCAATGCAAATAGCAACCGACAATGCCAACGACCTGATGCAGGAACTGAAAATGCAATACAACAAATCGCGGCAGCAGGCGATCACGTCCGAATTGCTCGACATCACAGGGGCTACTTTTGGAGTGCAGTAACTCCGATGACGGCAAGCAACCTATATGTCAAAAATGCTGTCATCAATTTTCGTATTTATCTGTTTATCAGTTAATTCAATGGTAGTGATGTTGCCGCCCGCTTCTTTGATGATTACTTTGTCGGCAAGGTAGTGTTTAGTGTTGAAAACGATAGAGATTTCGGTAAATGCCCTTTTCATTTGCGCCTGCTTGGGCATCAAAACCACTTTGCAAGCGCCTTCGGCGAGATACATCTCAACATTGAAACGCTTTTTATCGGTCAGGTTTTTGCCGCTAATCCCGTTGAGCATAATATCCGAAATGCCTTTGAAAAGGTACGACATCCCGCTCGAAACAGCAGTTTTACCGTCTTTGTTTTTCATCGCCGTCTTTTTTCCGTTTATAATCAGCGCATTGTAGGGCGATGTATATTCCCAGCGCAACATATTCCCGGCGCGGTAATACATTTTTCCATTTGAAACTATTTTTTGATTCAAAACCGATATTTCGCGCGTTTGAACAAAGTTGCATACCATAGATTTCATTGCGCCTGCGCTGCTCGCAATTTGCTCAATAACAGACGCTTGCTGCTCCAATGTTGATAACTTTTGCCCGCAGGCAAGCAACGGAAAAAACAGCATTATCAATAAAATTGTTTTTTTCATTATTTTGTATAAAAAAAATCAGTTTTCAGTTATCAGTTTGTCGGAGACTTGGCAAACTGAAAACTGAAAACTGTATACTAAATTCATTCCACATTGTAAGTTGGCTCTTCGGTGATTTCGGGGACAAGTTCGCAGTAAGTTACTTTTCCGTTTTGGTCAATAGCAATCACCGAGCGTGCGAGCAGCCCTTTTAACGCGCCCTCAACCATAAGCACGCCATAATCAGCGCCAAAGCGGTTGTAGCGAAAATCCGAAGCGGTAATAACGTTTTCCAGCCCTTCGGCGCCGCAAAAACGCGCTGCTGCAAAAGGCAAATCTTTTGACACGCAAATTACCGCAGTGTTTGCCTGCTGCGAAGCCCACTGATTGAACTTGCGAACCGAAGTGGCGCAAACGCCTGTATCAATACTTGGGAAAATGTTCAAAATCACACGTTTACCTGCAAAATCTTTCAGAGAAATCTCTGCAAGTTCACCTGTTACGAGTTTGAAATCAGGCGCTTGGTCGCCCACTTTGGGCAGGTCGCCGGCTATTGCCACAGGAACGCCCTTAAAATTTATTCTTGTCATAATTTTGTGATTATTAAAATCGTGCTTTCTGAAAAACTATCTTGCCTGTTCTTCCGGATTGATTTCAAGCAGTTCCACGTCGAAAATAAGAGTAGCGAATGGTGGGACTGCCTGACCTGCGCCGCGCTCGCCGTATGCAAGGTCATACGGAATATAAAATTTGTACTTTGCACCGCTCGACATCAATTGCAGCCCTTCTGTCCAGCCTTTTATAACGCCGTTCAGGGGGAAAGTGATTGGTTCGCCGCGCTCTACCGAACTGTCGAACACTGTTCCGTTTGTCAATCTGCCTGTGTAGTGTACTTTTACCTTGTCGGCAGCGGTTGGTTTAGGTCCTTCGGTTTGCGTAATTACTTCGTATTGAAGCCCGCTTGGAGTAACCTGCACTTGGGGACGTTTTTTGTTTTCGTCCAAAAACTTCCGGCCTTCTGCTTTGTGCTGTTCAGCCTCTTTCTGTTGTACGTTCATAATATATTGCTGAAAATACTGGTTTGCAAACTCGGCAGTCATCGGCACGGTGTCGTTTTCGAGCGACTGGCGTATCCCTCTGAGCATCATATCTTTATTGATTTCCATGCCCGGAAATGATTTGAGCATACGTTCAAGTTCGTTACCCAGATTTACGCCATAAGAGTAACTTACAGAGTCGTTTTGTGTCTGCAAAAAATGCTTCAAAGGCGGCTCTACGGGCTTGTTTATACGCGGTTTGCGCTGAGCATCAACGCTCGATATGCAGAGCGTTGCAATGATTATTACAAAAAATGTTTTTTTCATCTGTTTTTTTTATAATTTTTTTTTAATATTAAGTCTGAATCCGGTTTAACGCACTTGTGCGCCTTATTTTTAATTATTTAAATTTACGATAAAATTTATGAGCGCGAAGTTACTGCTTTTTATTTGAAAAATGTTAAATTCATTCAAAAATTCTTTTTAATTAACAAATAGCAGATAGCAAATAGCAAATAGCAGATAGCAAATAGCAGATAGAAATTAAGAAATTAAGAAATTAAGAAATGAAGGAATTAAATTCAATGAACAATTAATTGATTTTTCATTTTTCATTTTTCATTTTTAATTAAAACTACACCTAACCATTTATAACTCTAAACTCTAAACTCTAATAACTAATTCAAAACCATACCTAACTAAACTCTGAAAACTGACAACTAAAAATAAATCTGCTTCTTTTTGACATTTTCTTGCTTGTTTTCTTTATTTTTGCACCCGAAATAATTGTTATAGAAAAAAATATCAACAGTTAAGAGTTTAACCAAATTATGCAACCAATTTTTCTCACAGGCTTTATGGGCGCGGGCAAAACCACTGTCGGCTGCCTGCTTGCCGATATGCTCTGTTTGCAATTTGTTGATACCGACAGACTTATAGAAGAAGAACTTGGTATGAGCATAGCGGAAATCTTTGTTAAAAACAGTAATGATTTTTTCAGAGAAGCGGAAAATAAAATTTTGCGCCGTCTTGCTGCCCGCCGTGATACAGTGATTGCCACAGGCGGCGGAATGCCTTGCTATGAGAACAATTTGGAAATCATAAAATCTTGTGGCACAAGTTTTTATATCAAATGGAAGCAAAAAGACTTGTTTCACCGCCTCAAAATTGACGGAGTAGAAAAACGCCCGCTTTTGGCAGGGAAGACCGACCGGGAATTCGCCAACTTTATTGCCCGCGAACTCAAAAAACGCAAAACGTTTTACGAGCAGGCAGACTGCATTGTTTGCGGAGAAGATGACGAAATAATCGCCCGAAAAATCGCCTTGCATTTTCGTCCTTTAGTTACAAAAAGTTAATGACCTTTATAACGTTTCAATCCGTTAGGCATTGTTAGAAATTGTTAGGTATAGTTAGGTATAGTTAGGCGTGGTTTTAATTCTCAATTCTCAATTCTCAATTCTTAATTATTCATTATTGACATTAAAATATTTCCACCTTGGCGCACACAATAATTTTCAGTAATTTTGCGGGAAATTATTTATTTAACTTGCAATTTATAATGGTTAAAATCAGGATTTTAAATCACTCGAAACACGCTTTGCCGCAGTATTCCACGCCGCTTTCGGCAGGAATGGACTTGCGGGCAAATATTGATAATACAGTAACAATCAATCCTTTGGAGCGCAAATTAATTCCAACAGGTTTATATTTGGAATTGCCGCAGGGTTACGAGGCTCAAATCCGACCGCGTAGCGGGCTGGCATTGCAACACGGAGTTACGCTACTGAACACGCCCGGCACAGTTGATGCCGACTATCGCGGCGAAATAGGGATTATAATGATAAATCTGTCAGCCGAGCCGTTTGAAATAAAAGACGGAGAGCGCATTGCGCAAATGATTATTGCCCGCCACGAAACCGCCGAAATTATTGAAGTACAAGAACTTACAGAAACAGAGCGCGGCACGGGCGGATTTGGGCACACAGGGAAATGAAAAAAGTTTTCAGTTTTCAGTTCTCAGTTTCCTGTTTTTAAGAGATAGAAACAACTTGTTGAAAAGAAATTGCGTATGTATTTTATTTTGGAAATAATGCTGTTCAATTTTCGAGGTGTAAGGTTGAATTTTTGTTTGTAATGCGGATTAATGAACCATAGTGTTCTGTCAATTGTTTTAAAACCATTATTGTTTATCAGTTTTTCAAATAACTCGATTGAAGTTGCACATTTTTTAACATCAATCATTCCTTCAATGGTAATTTGCGACTCTCCAACTAATTTTAACAAACTTGAATAAACCCTCACAGGCAATAAATGAATAAAGGGGAAGACGGAAATAATTTTACTTTTACACATTTGTTGATGACCGCCAAAGGGCATTTGCCACGCAGGAAAACCGAAAAATATTATGCAATCTGTTTTGCAAAAATTTTTCAGACGATTAAGAAATTTTTCTTTGTCAAAAATATGTTCTATTACGTCGTGAATTAAAATAATATCAAACTTATTATCTGCGCTAACAGGAAAATCGAAAAAATTAACACTGAAAAATTCACCTTTTTGTTCGAAATGTTGAAAATATTTTCCGCCTGCAATAATTTTATTTTCAGAAATATCAATACCTGTAACCGCGCAACCTGCTTGGGCAAAAGGCAACAGATTGCCCCCTTCACCACATCCTATTTCAAGAATTTTCTTGTCTGCAACAGCGCCAAACTGCTGAACGTAAGGAATGAAATACTCACGTGAAGTTATTGATAATTCCACAAAATAAGCAAAACTGTCATGATGTCTCTTCTGCATTTTTTTTACCGAATGTTATGTTATATTTTAGAAATAATTATTATTATTCTCTGTTTTTGGGTTTTATTTTTTTTACAAAGTTACAAATATTATTTTTGTAATACGCAAACTTTTTTTTAATTAGCAATTAGCAATTAGTAATTAGCAATTTCTTGAATTTCATTTTAAAATAATTTGTATTTCTCTAATCTCTAATAACTAAACTCTAAACTCTAATAACTAATCACTAACTGAAAACTTTTAATTTGTTTATCCTAAAAAATGAGTAATTTTGCCGCTGAAAATTATCGCAATGGATTTTAAAAATAATATTTATAACTCATATACATTAAAATATCTTTTGGGCGAGGAACAAATTCCTGTTCCTGCACGGCGGAAATGGAATAATTATATTGAAATTATTGGCGCTCGCGAGAACAATTTGAAGAACCTGAACGTCCGCTTTCCTCTTAACGTGATGACGGTGGTAACCGGTGTCAGTGGTTCGGGCAAGTCATCTCTTGTGGGGAAAATTCTGTATCCTGCGCTGAAAAAATACTACGGCGGCTCGGCTGAACAAACAGGCAAATTCGATACTCTGAAAGGCAGCATGCATTTGGCGCACGACATTGAATTTGTAGACCAGAACCCAATAGGTCGCTCTACACGCTCCAATCCTGTTACTTACATCAAAGCCTTTGACGAAATAAGGCAACTGTTTGCCGGACAGCAGTTGGCAAAGCAAATGAATTTTCCTGCCTCGTTCTTTTCGTTCAATACGCCCGGCGGTCGCTGCGAAGAGTGCCAGGGCGAAGGCGCCGTAACAGTAGAGATGCAATTTATGGCAGACCTCACGCTCGAATGTGAGAGTTGCCACGGGAAGCGCTTCAAAACGGACGTTCTGGAGGTGCAATACAACGGCGCCAGCATTTATGATGTGTTGGAAATGACGGTAAATCAGGCGATTGAGTTTTTCAGTACAACCAAAGGAACAATAGAGAAACGTATTGTGAAGCGGCTGCAACCATTGCAGGATGTTGGAGTGGGGTACTTAAAGTTGGGGCAGTCATCGTCAACGCTTTCGGGCGGCGAAAGTCAGCGCGTCAAACTCGCCTCGTTTTTGGGAAACGAAAAGCAGAACTCAACAATTTTCGTGTTTGACGAGCCTACAACAGGCTTGCATTTCCACGATATAAAAACTTTGCTCGTTGCGCTTAACGCCCTGATTTACAGAGGAAATACGGTTATAATCATAGAACACAATCCTGAAATTATCAAATCGGCAGACCACGTTATTGACCTCGGACCCGAAGGTGGCGACCAGGGCGGCGAAATAGTGTTTGAAGGAACGCCCGAAAAATTAATAAATTGCAAAAGAAGTTATACAGGGCAGTTTTTGAAGGCAAAACTGGGAACAATTAGCAGATAGCAATTAGTAATTAGCAGTTAGCAATTAGCAGTTAGCAATTAGCAGTTAGCAATTAGCAATTCGTAATTAGTAATTAGCAATTCGTAATTTTTAATTCGTAATTGAATATAATTCTCAATTCTCAATTCTCAATTCTCAATTGTATTTTCTGCCAACTGAAAACTGTTTTTTCCCCATATTAAATTAACATTATCAATTTAAAATTAGAAAGCAAAAATAAATTTATGACAGATAACGATAATATTATCAACGAGATAACTTCGGGTCAATACAAATATGGCTTTACAACAGATGTTGAAACCGATGTAATTGCACGCGGACTGAGCGAAGAGGTTATTCGCCGTATTTCCGCCAAAAAAGGCGAGCCTGAATGGTTGCTCAATTTTCGTCTGAAGGCGTACCGTCTGTGGCTGACAATGAAAATGCCGCAATGGGCGCACCTTCAAATTCCTCCAATTGATTATCAATCAATATCTTACTATGCTGCGCCAAGAAAGAAGCCGGTTAAAAGTATTGATGAGATTGACCCCGAACTTTTGCGAACGTTCAACAAACTCGGCATTCCGCTTCACGAACAAAAAGCGCTCTCAGGGATAGCGGTGGATGCGGTTATGGACAGCGTTTCGGTCAAAACAACTTTCAAGCAGGAACTTTTGGAGCGCGGAATAATTTTTTGCTCATTTAGCGAGGCAGTGCAAAATCACCCCGATTTGGTGCGCCAATATCTCGGCTCGGTTGTTCCTTCGGGCGACAATTTTTTTGCCGCGCTCAATTCGGCAGTCTTTTCTGACGGCTCGTTTGTGTATATTCCCAAAGGGGTTCGCTCGCCGATGGAACTTTCTACATATTTCAGAATTAATGCAGCCAATACAGGGCAGTTTGAGCGCACATTGATTGTAGCCGAAGACGATTCATACGTGTCCTATCTGGAGGGCTGCACTGCGCCCATGCGAGACGAGAACCAACTGCACGCGGCAATAGTAGAAATTATTGTCAAAGAAAATGCGGAAGTAAAGTATTCAACCGTGCAAAACTGGTATCCGGGCGACCGGCAAGGGCGTGGAGGCATCTACAATTTTGTAACAAAACGCGGAATTTGCAAGGGCAAAAACGCTCGCTTGAGTTGGACGCAGGTTGAGACAGGCTCGGCAATTACATGGAAATACCCTTCGTGCATACTTGCAGGCGAAGGCGCGGCGGCGGAATTTTATTCTGTTGCTGTTACAAATAATTTTCAGCAGGCAGATACAGGTACTAAAATGATTCATTTGGCAAAAAATACAAAAAGCAGGATTGTTTCCAAAGGAATTTCGGCAGGGCAAAGTCAAAATTCGTATCGCGGGCTGGTTAAAGTTAATAAATTAGCAGACAATGCGCGAAATTTTTCGCAGTGCGATTCGCTGCTTTTAGGCGACAAATGCGGAGCGCACACTTTCCCCTATATGGACGTGCAAAACCGGACGGCAATAGTGGAACACGAGGCGACAACCTCAAAAATCAGCGATGACCAGATTTTTTACTGCAATCAGCGCGGAATGGGCACAGAAGAGGCAGTAGGCTTAATTGTAAATGGTTACGCAAAGGAAGTGCTTAATAAACTGCCGATGGAATTTGCCGTTGAAGCGCAAAAATTGCTGCAAATAACATTAGAAGGCAGCGTAGGATAGAGTAGGGGGGGACGGCAATATTTCTTTGGCAATATTTTGTTGTCCTTTGAATTTATTTATTGCCAAACTAACAAATTTTAGGCGACTTTGGCAATAAATAATTCTATATTTTGCCAAAACAGTAATTATATTGAAAGTTTGGCAATAAAAAAAACAGCGATTGCGACCCAAGTGATTTTGTTCATTTTCGCAAACGAATTGGCGAGGAAGGCATAGGAAAAATTTTCGCTCAAAGTGTAAAAATTCACGGCGAGGATTTACATTTACATTTACATGTTAAAATTAAAATGCAAAGATGGGTCCGAGTGGATTTTTTTATGGCAAAATCTGTTTTAAGTATGCTACATAATAGAATGGTATGTTGTACAATTTATATGTATTGCCGCCTGCAGGTGTTATTTCATCAATAGAAAAACTGCCGGACCAAACTCTTACCGCAATTTTGGCGGTAGAATTTTTCATAAAAATTTGCAATGATTTCAGTTTTGCATTTTGTCCCGATTTTACTTCTACTGGGAAGATTTTGCCATCTTTTTGAATAATAAAATCTACTTCAGCCTCTGAACCCTTTTTGTCGCGCACCCAATATTTCCGTTTAGTGGAAACACTGTAATTGTTGGCAATAAGTTCCTGGGCCACAATTTGTTCTGCAATATTTCCTCGCCAAACATCTAAAATATCTTTTGCGCCTAAAATTTCTTTTTGAATGTCAGCCACATAATTTACAAGTCCTGCATCAAGCCAAATCAGTTTTGGAGAACGTTTCAAATCGCTTGTTAGCGGCATTACCGTATTTACAGTCGGATAAACAAGTTCCAAAAGCATAGTCTTTTCCAAAGTACGAAACGCCTCGCCAACCTCACGCGCTTTGTACGCCGAACCTGCAAAACTGCCAAGCGTGATTCGTTTTGCGGCAAATTGCCAACCTTCCTGTAAAATGTATCGAATAACATTTCGCATTGTTTCGTTGCGGGCATATTTTTCTACGTCATCTTTGTAGCCTGCAAGCAATGTTTCAAAAATTTCATTGAGCGTTAACAAGTCCTTGTGTTTTGCATAATGAGCCACAACTTCAGGCATTCCTCCAATAAGCGTAAAATTATTGAACAAACCCATTGTTTTTTCGTGCAAAACATCGGGAATATTACAATTTTTAACGGCTTTTGCGAGTTCCGTTTCGCCGGTAGCAACCAAAAATTCGTCAAAACAACAAGGGTGTATTGCTAAATATTCTACTCGCCCAACAGGAAACGAAATATGCGTATTAATCAAACTTTCGAGCAGCGAACCTGCTGCAATGACGTATATTTCAGGTTTTTGCTCGTAAAAATACCGCAAACGGGCAACAGCCACAGGCGAATTTTGAATTTCGTCAATAAACAGCAAAGTTCGATTTTGTAAACGAGCTTTGTTACAATAAAGATAAATTGCCATAATCAAATCGTCAATTGGTTTATCGGTATCAAATAGCGCTTTAGCACGTTTGTCTTCGAGGTTAAGATACAAATATGTATCAAAATTTTCGGCAAACATATTGACAATGCTTGTTTTGCCAACCTGCCGCGAACCGCGTAACACAAGCGGTTTGCGGTTCTCTTTTTCCGCCCACGCAAACAATTTTTCTAAAATATTTCTTTTAAACATACTGTTTTTGTTTCAAAATTACGGTGCAAAGATACAAAATTTGTTTCAAAGTAACGGTAAAATATATTTATTTTTGTTTCAAAGTAACGGTAAAATATATTTATTTTTGTTCCAAAGTAACGGTATGGTTTGCAAAAAAAATATATTCCATTGATTAACTGCACATTAACAGTCTTCATTGCTTCGTATTGTGCCTGCCTGATTTTTTGCCTGATTTCAATATTGCACAAGTTTATTGCAACTAAATCAAGACTTTTACAATTACCTCAACCACAATAACCACAGTCCGGACAACCACGGATTTTCTTTATGATAAATATTGTCAGCAATATAATTATCAATAATAATGATCCATAAGCAGAAATGAATTTTATTTTTGTGAATACATTAGCCATTAATACAGTTGCATCACTAATATTGTTGATGTTTTTTATAAATAAGTTTATGAAAATGTTTTCCCCATAATCACATATTATCCCAATTACAGGCAACAACAATATTAAATATTTCCATTTTTTTGAAATAACTCTTTTTATAAAATATCCCAATGTTATCAGGTAAAATGCACAATATATTACCGGATAAAATGTATCTATAAAATGAAATTTATTTAAATAATAATTTCTGCCGTTTTCGCCTAATGCATTTAAATAATCTTTTACATCTTCTATTGAATAACCAAACCTTAAATCTAATATTTTTTCATCGCCTGCATAAACTAAAAGATTGTTTGCATAATATCGCATAATACGCATACTTATTACAAATAAAACGAGAGATATGATTATCAAAACGATGTGAAAAATGCTTTTTCTGCTGATGTTTTTATTACATATTTTCATCTGTTTATATTTTATTTTTTAAGGTCAGATGGAACTCACACAACACAACATAATCATAACCTTGTGTGTTTTGTTAATCGTGTTCGTTTCATAAAATATCCTTTTTTTTTGTCAATATCATATTTTTTATAAAAATAAATGTCTTGAAAAAGTGCAAAACGCAAGTCCTGCGACAAAGAAACAATTTTTAGAAATCCTGTTTTACAGATAACTGTGAAGCCCGCCCAACAAAAAACTCACTCCCAGAAAAGTCATTAACACCGAAAGGAACGCAACAAGCAGGTAGCGGTGGAGAAATTTCGCGTCCCGAAATTTAGGGAAAGCGCGTTTGTGAAACGGAATTGCATACACAAGCAGCGTGATTAATGCCCACGTCTCCTTCGAATCCCATCCCCAGTAACGTCCCCAGGAAACATTTGCCCACACAGCGCCGATGAAAATACCGAAAGCAAGCAAAAAAACCGCGGGGAACAGCAGCGTGGAAGTAAGACGCTCAATGTTGGAATTTCTGTTTTCGGCTGACGGTTGCCTCCTGTTTATTGATTCTCTGACTAAATAAATAGCGCTTAACACAGCAATAATCAGCAAAATAGCGTAACTTACCATTATAACCGAAACATGTGCTGCCAGCATTGGCGACCTGAGAACGGGGGTCATCGGCTTGATTTGCGAAATGAAGAGCCACACAACCGCAGTAACCGCAGTGAGCAAAACCGTCCCCTTAAAAGGCAACTTTACGAACAGTAGCCACAGACCGGAAACAAGCAACAGCAAATATCCTGCATAAGTTATGGCAATGCCCGCAGGGTCGCGGTTCACAAGCAGAGTAACTCCCCGCTCATCGCTGTCGTACTCATATTGATAGAAGCGGTAATTTTTATACTTGTAGATATGGTTCAGCCACACGCAGCAAGTATTCCCGTCAATTTGCAGATAACTGAAAAACGAACCTTTTTGCCTGTCGCCCCTGTTCGCCTTGCCATCGTCAGCCCTAACTCCCTCAATATCAGATAAAACAAGCGGAGTTTTTGAAAACATTAACAATTTTACGTTAAAAGGCAAAGCCTCGCGCACTGTTCCGCCATCTTTTTCGGGGATTAAATAATAATTCAAAATCTCACCCTGACGCAGATGCACAAATCCGCGCTGTGAAGTGAGAAACGACACAAAAGCGCCCGCCAAAATAAGCACAAAGGCGAAATGAACAATGGCGGCGACAAGATTTTTTCTCAAATCGCTTCGCACTGCGTAGATTACTGCAAATATAACGCATATTCCCCACAACGCCACAAACCACCACGCATTGTAAATGCTGATTAATGCCGTTTCCGTCCCGAAAACTTTGTCGACAACAGTAGCCACTGCCATAACCAAAATTAAGGCAAAAAGGGAGAAAAAAGATATGTTTTTTAGAGTTTTTGTCATCAATTACACAGTTTTTCACCGCAAATATACGAATTTTGTGGCATCGTTTCGCATATCAGAGGCGTATTTTTTATGAAGTTATTGTTACAAGTCATTGAAATTCAAATTTTGTTTCAGTTGCGGGGCAGTAATATTCTCAAAAATCATTTTTCCATTGTTTTTCATTTCCTTAAGAATGTTAATTTGGCAGAAAAAAATATTATTTTTGCAGGCAAAAATTATTTACCTGCAATTTTGTATGCTTTGTATAGTTAAAACAGTTTCAGACAGTTTTAGCAGATTTATATTTACAAAAAATAAATAATGCAAATAACATGCGATTTTATATTGTTTAAATTTTCTTTAAAAAGATATATAAGATACTAAAAATCAATGCGATACATATTAGTTTTTTTTGGCGCTGTTTCTTTGGGCTTGGGCATTTTGGGGATTTTTTTGCCCCTGTTGCCTACTACCCCGTTCCTGTTGCTGTCAGCATTTTTGTTTGCCCGCGGGTCCGAAAAATTATACAATTGGCTACTCAACCATAAAATTTTAGGCAAATATATTAACGGTTTTTTACATGAAAAAACAATACCTCTGCGCATAAAAATTTACTCAATATCAATGCTTTGGCTTACAATAATCTGTTCCATATATTTTCTGTCGGCGCAAAACCACATCTACAAATTCTGCCTTCTGCTTGTGGCAATTGGAGTAACAATACATATTTTGTCATACAAAACAAAGAATAAATAGTGAGTGTGTGCACTGACTCAACGCTATTTATTCCTTGTAAAATTGTAGAAAACTCCCTAAAAATTCAGATTTTTTTCAGTGTACAGGTCCGAAAAAGGGCGCAGTTCACACTCTCTGCAAACTACGCCTTTTCATAACGCAGTCCAACCATACAAAAAACACTATCTTTTTTAGAAGTACCCTAAATTTTATCTAATACAGATTTAGTGATGCTGAATTTTAATTCTTACATATAATTAACCTGAAATACAATTATTTACATGTAAAAAATATTTTTTTTTGAATTTGAATTTCCAAGTAATTAAAAATATTTTACTGTCCTTTTTCTTTTACAAATCTGAAATTACTCAAAACTCAAAATAGTGTTTATTTTCACGTTAACAGTCAGTTATTTAAATGCTTTCTATAAATTTTACCAGCGCGTCTCGGTCTTCTTTTGGCAGGTTGTAGAATTTATCTCTTGCGCGTGCGGCATCTCCTCCGTGCCACATTATTGCCTCAACCACATTTCTTGCACGCATGTCGTGCAGCCTGTCGGAAGCCCCTGTAACCTTCTGTGAGAGTCCGCGCCCCCAGAGCGGCGTGGTGCGACACCAGCCAGTGCGAATATCGTTCACCATATTGAGGCGATGTTGCAACAGGTCGCTGTAAGGATAAATCTTCTGATACGGATAACGCGGCAGTTTGCCTGCCACCAGCGTGTCGCCGGTGTAATTGTCGGCGCCTGTTGTCCAACTTGGTCGGTGGCAGGTGGTGCAACCGATGGAATAGAACGTTTCGCGTCCGCGTTGTACCTGCGGGTCATCAAGGTTGCGAGCCGCAGGCACGGCAAGTCCTCTGTGCCACACCATAAAGTCCTGATAGTCCCTGTCCGTCATTTCGGGCGTTAATTCCTTCGACATCAGGTAATCGTAAATTTCCTGCTCCGACTTGCCTAATTTCTGCTGAATATCAACATTTTGCGACATCGCCGTAGCATAAGCCGCCGTAATAAAATGATAGCGGCGGTTAGAGCGGGTTACATTCGTAATGTTCCAAATGGCGTTTGCACCCGGTCCGTTTTGCAGAGTGCCGCGCGTCAGCCCATACGTGTAGCGACCCGGATGGCGAGTCCCGTCATTTTCCAAAATGAAATTGGCGGGGTCATATTTTGCATCATTGAGTTCAAAATAGCCCAAACTTTTTTCGTACCTGTATTGTTCCAGAATCGAATCGTCAGGAATAGCATCAATCAATCCTGTGCCATAAATACCGATTGTGGCTTCTATTTTCACATCATAATTTGTTGGCTTGGGGTTGGCATTTATATATTCAGGGTCAATCGTTACTTCGGGGTAAATCAAACTGAATGCCTCTCCGTCGGGGAATTTCATTGACGGATATTCAGGCAAAACATAATTATCTATCCATTTTATTGTGATACCGCGCTCATCAACGGGCGGCAGGAACGGATATACAGCCTGCGTTTGCGGCATGGGCGCTAATTCCGGAACATAAGCCTGCGTATTTTTATCAATAACCACGAGCAAATAACTGTTGCCGTATTCGTTGGCACGGTAACTGTCCACTCGTCTGCCGTGTCCGTAATTCGGGTGGCAATTGATGCAGGAACTTCGCACAGAAACGGGTCCCAAGCCGCTGCGAATTCCATCCTCGTTGCTTGTAAATTCCTTTTCAAACAACGCTTCGCCATATTTGAACGCCAGCGACATTGCGGCGTCGTTTTCCACTGCGGGCGCAGGTTGCTCGTATGCACCGGCAGTTTCGTTAAATACCGTACCCAGCAGCCCGCCCGAATAGTACTCTTCCGAAAGGTCTTCTTTTACGGGCGTGTCTCCACCATTAGGATTGCAGGCTAAAAAACCGAACAACGAAAGTGAAACAATTGAAAATGAGATAAGTTTTTGCATGTAGTTTAAAATTTTGAGAATTATTACTGTAACATAAAGGCGCAAAGACACTTCCAAAAATAAATAAATATCTCTGCTCCACAAATTTGTGCAAAGTTACCACCCTTGCCGTTATCTCAAAATCACAAAAAGCAGGTAAAAATTTGCTGTAAAAGTAATTATTTGTGGGTACTCGTTTTCAGCAATTAGCAATTAGCAATTAGCAATTAAGCAATGAAGGAATGAATTTTTAGTGAATAATTAATAGTGAATAATTAATAGTGAATAGTGAATAGTGAATAATAAAATACAGAATACGCAGCAATTAATAATGAAGCAATGAAGGAATGAATTTTTAGTGAATAATTAATAGTGAATAGTGAATAATAAAATACAGAATACGCAGCAATTAATAATGAAGAAATGAAGGAATGAATTTTTAGTGAATAATTAATAGAACATAGAGTATAGAACATAGAACATAGACAAAATACATTTTTTTTAGAATTAAGAATAACTAAACTCTAATCACTAATATCAGCCGTACGCCCCACTCCCCCTCTCTTTTGGAGAGGGGGCAGGGGGGAGAGGTTCTAACCACTAACAACTAATTAGGATTATTGAATATTTCATGCTAATTTTGCGGGAAGTTTTATTTTTAAAATCTAATATTAAAATTTATATGAATAAATCACTGCTATTTTTATCAATCAGTTTATTAATGTATATTGGCGTTACGGCTCAAAACCCTCTGTGGTTGCGCTATCCAGCCATTTCGCCCGATGGACAAACCGTTGCGTTCTGTTACAAAGGCGATATATACACAGTTTCTTCCCAAGGCGGCGCAGCAAAGCAACTTACGCAGCATACAGCATACGATTATCAGCCCGTGTGGTCGCCCGACAGCAAAACTGTTGCCTTTGCAAGCGCCCGTTTCGGCAATTTCGACATTTTTACAGTACCCGCGTCAGGTGGCAATCCCACGCGCCTGACAACCTTCTCAGGCAGCGAAACGCCTTATTCTTTTACCCCCGATGGTAAATTTATAGTCTTTGGCGCAAATATTCAACTGCCTGCGGCGAGCGCAGCATTCCCGTCGGGCGTAAATACTCAATTGTACAAAATTGCTGTCGGCGGCGGGCAACCCGAACAGATATTGGCAACCCCGGCAGTAAATGTGTCGATTGCTCAGAGCGGCAATTTCTTCCTCTTTCAGGATAGAAAAGGGCAGGAAAGCACATGGCGTAAACATCACAAATCTGCCGTTACACGCAATATTTGGGCGTATGATATTGACAAAAAGCAATTTACCGAACTCATTACCGATGACGGCGAAGATACAGACCCCGTGTTGAGCGCAGACGGAAAAACGGTTTATTTTCTCAGCGAGAGAAGTGGAACATACAATGTTTTTTCTTTTCCGTTAAATAATGTGAAAAATATTTCGCAAATTACCGACTTCAAAATTCATCCTGTGCGTTTTCTGAGCGCGGCAACTAACGGTACGCTTTGCTTCGCCTACGATGGCGAACTTTACACGCTGAAAAACGGCGAGAACCCGCAAAAACTCAATATCTCTGTTATTGAAGAAAATAAAAATAACGAAATTGAAAAAATCTCGCGCGGAGCATACACCACAGCGATATCAGCCGACAGGAAACAGGTTGCTTCAATAATGCGCGGCGAAATTTTTGTGTCGTCTGTGGATTATAAATATACAAAAAGAGTTACAAATTCGGCAGCAACCGAATCCTCGCCCTCATTTGCAAAAGACGGAAAATCAATGGTTTACGCCTCAGAAAAATCGGGAACGTGGAATTTGTATCTGGCAAAAATAAACAGAAAAGAAGAAACATATTTTTTCAATTCCACAGTCATTGACCATGAGCCGCTCTTGCAGGAAGACACTGTTGAGCGCATGAATCCGCAATTTTCGCCGGACGGAAAAGAGATTGCATTTGTGCTGGACAGACACAAAATTGCAATTTATAATATTGAAAGTAAAAAAATTAGAGAAATTACAGACGGCGCTGGCAACCTGCAAACTTCGGGACATATCAATTTTGAATGGTCGCCTGACAGCAAATGGATTGCCTTTGAATATACGCCCAACAAACACGACCCTTACTACGACATCGGGCTTGTGAGTGCGCAGGGAGGCACAGTCAGAAATTTGACAAACAGTGGATACTCTAATCAAAATCCGAGATGGGTGATGAATGGAGACGCAATTATCTTTGAAACAGAACGTTACGGTATGCGAAATCACGCATCGTGGGGCTCGCTCGGAGATGTAATGATTGCTTTTATGAATAAAAAAGCATTCGATAAATTTACGCTTTCCGAAGACGATTATAAACTGTTGTTGGAAGAAGAAAAAGCAAAAAAATCTGACGAAAAGGAAAAAAATGATAAAAAAGAGAAGGACAAAGATAAAAAAGCAAAATCAGAAAAAAATGACAGTACTAAAACCGGTAAAGATATTGATATTCAATTAGATGGAATAGAAGACCGAATTTTGCGCATAACGCCCGCATCGTCAAACTTGGGCGACATTATGCTTGCCAAAGACGGCGAAAAACTGTATTATCTTTCAAAGTTTGAAAAGGATTTTGACTTGTGGTCAATCAATACACGCACGCGCGAAACAAAACTTGAACTTAAAAGCGCGGGCAACGGAACGCTCACACTCGACCAAGATGGCAAAACTCTGTTTCTAACAGGACGCAACCCGCAAAAAATCACGCTCGCAAGCGGCAAAAAAGAGCCGATTGCCGTCAGCGCAACTATGGATTTAGACCTCGCAGCAGAGCGCGAACACATGTTCAACCATGTGTGGACACAGGAACTGAAACGTTTCTATAACACTGATTTACACGGCGTTGACTGGAATTTGATGAAAAAATCGTACGCGAAATTTTTGCCTTATATTAATAATAATTTCGATTTTGCAGAACTGCTGAGCGAACTGCTTGGCGAACTCAACGTATCGCACACCGGCGCACGCTATTATCCTGAACCTGAAAACCCTGACGCTACGGCGGCGCTCGGCTTGCTGTTCAGATGGAACAACGACAAAGATGGCTTGCTCGTTGATGAAGTTTTGGAAAAATCGCCGTTTAGCAATGCAAACAGCAAAATGGGGAAAAATTGCACGATTGAAAGCATCAACGGCGAAAAAATTGAAAAAGGCAAAGATTTTTATCCGCTTTTAAATAAACTGGCAGGAAAAAACACTCTGATTAAATTTAGAACCGACAAAGGCGAAACGACAGAAGAGGTGATTAAACCCATTTCGCAGTCGGCGCAAAATGCACTGCTTTATACTCGCTGGGTAAAACAGCGCGAAGCAGACGTAGAACGCCTGTCCAACGGACAACTCGGATATGTACATATCGAAAGTATGGGAGACGGGAGTTTCCGCTCAATCTATTCCGATATTTTGGGAAAATTCAACACAAAAGCGGGAATTGTTATCGACACGCGCTTTAACGGCGGCGGACGCCTGCACGAAGACCTCGAAATACTTTTTGGTGGTAAAAAATATTTTACGCAGGTAGTTCGCGGCGCCGAAAGTTGTGATATGCCATCCAGACGCTGGAACAAACCCTCAATTATGCTGATGTCGGAGGCTAATTACAGCAATGCGCACGGCTCGCCGTGGGTTTACAGGCACATAGGAACAGGCAAACTTGTTGGAATGCCCGTGCCGGGAACAATGACAAGCGTGTCGTGGGAAACATTGCAGGATAATAACCTGATATTTGGAATCCCAATTGTAGGCTACAAATTGCTCGATGGCTCGTACCTTGAAAATCAGCAACTTGAACCGGATTTTAAAGTATTTAACGAATACAACAAACTCGCGGACGGCGAAGACTTGCAATTGGCAAAAGCCGTAGAAGAATTGCTTAAAGAACTTTAGGTTGTCTCAAAACCCCTTTGCGCACTCCCGCTTTGGCGGGACAAGTCTTGCGAAACCTCCCGCTTTGGCGGGATAAATCTTGCGTTCTTTGCGGTTAAATATTTTTTTACCGCAAAGTTCGCAAAACTTATCCCTACAAAGCGGGAGAAAAAATCAAACAATTAATAATTAATGCCGAAAACTGAAAACTTTTTCTTGTCTTTGTTCTTTTGTCTTCTGAAAACTGAAAACTTTTTTTGTGTAATCCAAAAATTTTATGCTAACTTTGCACCGCAAATTTTTAACTGAAATAATTATGAAACGAACACGATTAACAAAACACACAAGGTTATGATTATGTTGTCGTGTGAGTTCCATCTGACCTTACAAAATAAAAAATAAAATATAAACAGATGAAAAAGAAACTTGTTATTTTCACAATCGTATTATCTTCCGGCATTTTAGCCATGCACGCGCAGCCACGCGCTATAGGGCTTCGCCTCGGTGTAAATAGCGCCGAAGTAACATTTCATCAACTGATGAACGGCGAGAGCAATCTGCTCGAAATAGATTTTGGTACTTCGTGGTACAGTTCGTTTCAGGGCGCAGTAACATATAACTGGATCAGCAACACAAGTTCAGGCGACTGGACTACATACGCTGGGCTGGGACTGGGCGGAGGCTTCAACTGGGGCGACAATTCGTGGTACCCGGGCAGAATTTCGGCTAACGGAGTTAACCCTACGCAGCCAGTAAAATGGTATCTGACAAACTACTGGACTTGGGGAGTAGTGGCGCTGGCGGGCATCGAGTACAAAATCCCGAACATTCCGCTTACCGTTTCCCTCGATTACAGACCGCTTATAGGGTTCGACTTCGGCACAAAAAGTAACACGCAAAAATTCGGAATTATGTACCATATTCCCGGATTGTGGAACTTCGGACTTTCGGCACGCTATATGCTAATGTGAGATGGATAATAAATTTTTATTCGCGCTATTGCTTACAACAATTGCAGGGCTGAGTACAGGAATCGGCTCTGCTGTTGCTTTTTTTGCACGCCGAACAAACACAAAACTGCTGTCGGTGGCGCTCGGATTCTCGGCAGGCGTGATGATTTACGTCTCGTTTATAGAGATTCTGCCACAAGCATTCGCCCTGGCAAAGAGCGCGCTTACAAGCGCTTCGGATACATACGTTGTGCTGGCATTTTTCGCAGGAATTGCAATAATTTTTCTGATTGACGCACTGATTCCTGCGAATGAAAATCCACATGAGATGCACAACGTTGAGGAAATGCAAACACGCAATGTCCCGAATGAAAGCGATTTGAAGCGGACAGGTATTTTAATGGCTTTGGCTATTGCTATTCACAATTTCCCCGAAGGAATTGCCACGTTTGCCTCTGCGGTTGTTGCGCCCGAAATCGCTATCCCGATAGCCATTGCAATAGCCATTCACAATATTCCTGAAGGCATAGCAGTCTCTGTACCAATCTTTTACGCCACAGGCAATCGCCGTAAAGCCTTTTATATGTCCTTTATGTCGGGTATGGCAGAGCCGCTTGGAGGGGTGTTGGGATTTCTGTTCGTTATGAAATATATGAGTGAGTTCGGGCTGGGAATGCTTATGGCTGCTGTGGCAGGTATTATGGTCTTTATTTCTGTTGACGAACTGCTGCCGGGAAGCGAAAAATACGGGCATCATCATTACTCAATCGGAGGTTTCGTTGCAGGAATGGCAATAATGGCGGCAAGTTTGCTGCTGCTGTAACAAACGTAGGGCGCACCTATAATTAGCAATTAGCAGATAGCAGTTATTAGAGTTTAGAGTTTAGAGTTTAGAGTTTAGTTAGGTATGGTTAGAAATAGTTAGGAACTTTAATCAATTAGCAATTAGCAGTTAGCAATTAGCAGTTAGCAATGTACAGACACAATGCTTTGCGTCTCAATGTAAAAACAATTCTCAACTCTCAATTCTCAATTCTCATTTCTCAATTCTCAATTCTCAATTCTCATTTCTCAATTAGCAATTAGCAATTAGCAATGTACAGACACAATGCTTTGCGTCTCAATGTAAAAACAATTCTCAACTCTCAATTCTCAACTCTCAATTCTCAATTAGCAGATAGCAGTTAGCAGTTAGCAATGTACAGACACAATGCTTTGCGTCTCAATGTAAAAATAATTCTCAATTCTCAACTCTCAATTCTCAATTAGCAGTTAGCAGTTAGCAATGTACAGACACAATGCTTTGCGTCTCAATGTAAAAATAATTCTCAATTCTCAATTCTCAATTCTCAATTCTCAATTAGCAATTAGCAGTTAGCAATGTACAGACACAATGCTTTGCGTCTCAATGTAAAAATAATTCTCAACTCTCAATTCTCAATTCTCAATTCTCATTTCTTAATTCCTTCATTTCTTAATTCCTTCATTTCTTAATTCCTTCATTTCTTAATTCCTTCATTTCTTAATTCACTAACCACTAACCACTAACAATTAACCACTAACAATTAACCACTAAAAAAGAGGTGGCTGCCTTGCGGCAACCACCTCTCTCTCTTTATTTTACACTAATTTATAACATGTAAAATTTTAGTACGCGATTATTTCAAAATAATCTTCTGCACTTTGCGCATATTGCCATTCTCTACAATTACAAAGTACGTTCCTGCTACGCGGCTGATGTCAATTGTCTGTCCGAATTGAACCGAATCATAAGAATCAACAATTCTGCCTGTTAAATCAGTAATTTTTACTTTGCTGCCATTTGGCGCTTCAATCGTTACTTTTCCGTCTGTAATAGAAGGATAGATACGGATTCCGTCAGTTTCGATATTACCCACGCCTGTTACAGGACCTGTGGTAAAGGTGATTACTGTCGCGCCGTCAAGTCCGGGTACTGCGCCGTCAGGGATTGTCAAAGTATATTCTGTTTCACCTTCCAGTTTTACACCATCAGCAAGCGTAACTGTAATTACTCCATCTGCGTATGTAACCACTACGTCAACATTGCCATTTGGAGCAACAAGTGTTACTCCGCTAAAATCAGGAGTACCATTTACATCTACATCATCGTTAAGAGTGATGTTAATGCCGGTAGTTTCGGGGTCAACTTCAACTGCACCGTCTTCTACGCTGGAAGACACAACCTCCAATTCAACGATAGCGGCACATTCAACAGTGAATGTATACAGAGGATTGGTCAGCGCCAAAACGTTGCTATTGCCAAGTTCGCCCGTTGCAACAGCAAAGAGTGATACTCCGCTTGCATCAAATAACTCAAACGCTACTTCTTGGAGGTAAGCGCCCTGGTACCATACAAGTTCTGTGGCAATGTCCTTGCAAAGTTCAACCTGGAACGTTTGCGGGTCTTTTGAATAATTATTATTAATATTCCTTACTGTTGCTACAACAACGCCCTCCTGTACAAATCGAAGAGTTCCTGCACCGTCCCAGCCGTCTCCGTAATCATCGGTTGTTACAACTGTGTAAGTACATTTATCTTCGGAAGCGCAAATGGCGGTTTTGAATGTTGCAGAAGCCCACGCACTCTTGTCGGTTGCGCCGCAGTCAGACTGTACATATACATAATATGTTGTATTTGCATCCAAACCTGTGGCTGTATACGAAGCGCTTGTTAAACCTGTTGCTGTGGGAGTTACCGATGAAAAGTCAGTAATCTCAACGTCCGAAACAATAATGTTCCAAGCGCTTGCATCCGATGTCCAACTGATGTCGGCGCTCTCATGAGTAACGTTAGATGACGTTACTGCCGAAGGAACAACACAAGTAATAAGTTCGCCAATATTAACATCGTCAATAAGGAGACCTTGTCCATCTTGAGCGGTTATCTCAAACTTCAACTGATAGGTAGCAGAAGGCGACGGCAACGCAACGGAGTTATTAAACCATGAACCACTTGTTGCATTATCCGTAAATTCCATGCCGGGCAACAATGTCCAAGCATCTGTTTCTGCGGCTCTGTAATAAACCCGCAATTGTTCGGAAGCGCCTTGATAATCCAGAAGTTGATGTTTGAACGACAGACCCGGTGCGCTTAATCCTGTAATATCAAAAACAGGAGTTACGATATACGCAATGTCGCCAACGGTTGTACCCCATGAAATCCACAGAGCTTGAACGCCTTCTTCTATCAGAGCAGCGCCGATACCGGCCATTCCTGCATCGTCAGTAATTGCAATGCTCGGGAAACTGCCGGCAAGTTGAGATGACCAGCAACGTGGCATATACAAACTGTTTTCAAAGCCTTCATGGTAAGGATTTGCGGTGGTAACCTCAATCGTTTCGCAAACTGCGGCGGCACAATCAACAGTGAATGTATACAGAGGATTGCTCAGCGCCAAAACGTTGCCATTGCCAAGTGTATTCCGAGCAACACCATAAAGTACGCTTCCGGTTGCATCCATGAATTCAAACGACACTTCGTCGAGGTAAGCGCCCTTGCTCCATACAAGTTCGGTAGCAGCGCCGTCGCAAAGTTCAACAAGGAATGTTTGCGGGGAGGTCCCTGTAGAAGCATCATTAGTTACTGAAGCCACAACAACGCCATTTTGTACAAAACTAAGAGTTCCGCCATGCCAGCCGTCCCCCCAAGAGTCGTGCGTTATAACCGTGAAAGTACATTTATCATCGGGAGTACAAGCATCGGTATTGAATGTTGTGGCAGTCCACGCGCTCTTGTCGTTTACGCCGCAGTCAGACTGTACATATACATAATATGTTGTTGCTGCATCCAAACCTATGGCTGAGTACGAAGCGCTTGTTAAACCTGCTGCTGTGGGAGTTACCGATGTAAAGTCGGTAATCTCAACGTCCGAAACAATAATGTTCCAAGCGCTTGCATTCGATGTCCAACTGATGTCGGCGCTCTCATAAGTAGCATTAGATACTACTACTGTCGAAGGAGCAATACAAGTGATAAGTTCGCCAATGTTAACATCGTCAATAAGGAGACCATAAGCATCCTGTGCCGTTACCTCAAACTTCACCTGATAGGTAGCAGAGGGAGACGGCAACGCAACAGAGTTATTTAACCATGAACCACTTGTTGCATTATCCGTAAATTCCATGCCGGGCAATAATGTCCAATCATCTGTTGCTGCGGCTCTGTAATAAACTCGCAACTGTTCGGAAGCGCCTTGATAATCCAGAAGTTGATGTTTGAACGACAGACCCGGCTCGCTTAATCCTGTAATATCAAAAACAGGAGTCTCGATATACGCAATGTCGCCAACGGTTGTACCCCATGAAACCCACAGAGTTTGAGCGCCTTCTTCTATCAGAGCAGCGCCGGTACCGTCCAGTCCTGCATCGTCAAAAACTGCAATTCCCGGGAAACTGCCGGCAAGTTGATACGACCAGCAATCAGGAATATACGAAGCGCTTTCAAAGCCTTCGTGGTAAGGATTTGCGGTGGTTACTACCACAGTAGGACATGGGTCAACATAGTCGCCTACATAGAGACCATCAAGCCCAACTCCGTAACCGTCCTGCCCCGTTATCTCAAACTTCAACTGATAGGTAGCAGAGGGAGAGGGCAGCGACACAGAAGGATTATGCCATACGCCAACTGCCGTATTAGCGCCTGTAAATTCCATGCCGGGCAACAATGTCCAAGCATCTGTTGCTGCGGCTCTGTAATAAACCCGCAACTCTTCGACTGCCCCAAGGAATGAAAGAAGATGAGCGTAGAACGACAGTGTAGGCGTACTTAATGCGGTAATATCCAAAACAGGACTTTCCATGTATGTAATCTCGCCTACGTCGCTATACGAAACCCAAAAAGTCTGGTTGCCTTCACGTATTGGAGAACTGCTGAAATTTGACCAACCGTCGTTGTCAAATATATATATACCATAAGAACTGGGCGCTACAACCGCATTCCAGCAGAGCGGAAGTGCGTCTATAGGTCCTTCTGCACCCTCAAGATAAGGCTCTGTGGGAGTAACCACAATAGGGGTACAATCATTTGTAACCTCATCGCCAACGTTAACAGCATCAAGGACAATACCTTGTGCATCCTTACCTGTTACCTCAAACTTCAACTGATAGGTAGCAGATGGAGAAGGCAACGCTACAGAGGTACTCAACCATGTGTCATGCGCAGAATTACCGGATGTAAGTTCCGTTTCGGGCAGCAGTGTCCAACTGTCGGTTTCTGCGGCTCTGTAATAAACCCGCAACTCTTCGGTTCCGCCCAGATAATCAAGAAGTATTGCTTCGAATGACAGTGTAGGCGTACTTAATGCAGTAATATCCAAAACAGGAGTTACTATATATGCAATATCACCTACATCACCCCACGAAACGAACAGCATCTGTTCGCCGTCCGATGTCGGATTTATACCGAAATCTGCAACCAAATCTTCGTTGAGCAAAGGGAATAATACAAAACTGCTGCCTGCAGACAAGTCCCAGCAAGGCAATGTTACGTCGCCTTCAAAACCTTCGTGAAAAGGCGCTGCGGGAGTAACCACAACAGCCTCACAATCACTATCACCGCCTTCTTCAATGCGAACAGCGTCAATACCGATACCGTATGCATCCTGACCCGTTACCTCAAACTTCAACTGATAGGTAGCAGAGGGAGAGGGCAGCGCTACAGAGGGATTCCGCCATACGTCAGCCGTAGTATTACTTAATGTAAATTCCATGCCGGGCAGCAGTGTCCAAGCATCTGTTGCTGCGGCTCTGTAATAAACCCGCAATTCTTCGGCTACACCTTGTAATTCAATGAGCATAGTTAAGAACGACAGTGTAGGCGTACTTAATGCGGTAATATCAAAAACAGGAGTTACGACATATGCGATATCACCAACGTCTCCCCACGAAACATAAAGGGTCTGGTTGCCATCCTGTATCGGTTCTACTCCGAGGTCAGCCCATCCAGTAGCATCCATCCAAGCCAAGAAAGGAAAAGTACTGCCAAGCACGTAACTCCAATCTGTGAGGTCGTAATCTTCAAAATCCTTGTAATAGGGACTTGCAGGAGTAACCACGATAACATCGTTCACGGCATTTGGCGCTTTAAAAGCAGCCTGCTGCGTTGAATGCATCCTTAATGCGTCAGCGCTGATGCGCTCGCCACTTTTTGCAGACTTGCTGTATGCAGGAGCATGCTTGCCCGCAGCAATGCGTGTAGATGAGGCTACATTAAGAATACGCTCGCCTCTTTCTGAAACATTGCTTTGAACAGCACGTTTGCCCGGAACCGCAAGCGTATACGCGCTCAGGTTAGGGCGTTCTGAGTTTTGGAACTTGCCATCAGGCAACAGCGACCAAGCCTCACGCTGCGCCGGCAAAACGTTACGAAGAAGACGCTCGCCTTTCTTCTCTATCGCTTTGGCAGGCAAATTGGCATCTACATGCTGACGTGAAAGAACGTTAACACGCTGAGGTTGATCGCTTTTCAAAACTTTTTCGGGCGTCTGGGCCCAACACGTTGCAGCAAACGCTGCTGCAAACAGAAAAGTAAAAATTTTTTTCATAATTTACCAAAATAAAAATTAAACAATTATATTTATTTTAAAAATTTTTCAATTTGGTCTGATATAAAATCAGGCCGCAAAGGTACAAACTTTTTTAAAAAAAACAATATTTTTTATTTTTTTTAACACTTTTGTCTCTCCACTGTCCCCACTAAATAGTGGTTAGTTGTTAATTGTTAGTGATTAGTGGTTAATGAATTAAGAAATGTTATTGAATTGAGAATTGAGAATTGAGAATTGAGAATTGAGAATTAAACAATTAGCAGATAGCAATTAAGAAATGAATTAATAGTGAATAATTAATAGTGAATAATTAATAGTGAATAATTAATAGTGAATAATTAATAGTGAATAGTGAATAGTGAATAGTGAATAATGAATAATAAAATACAGAATACGCAGCAATTAAGAAATGAATTATTAATTGTTAATTATTCGACACTACAAACGGCTGAAAGCCGTACAATCAATAGCGTAGGGCAACGCCCTGCGGAACAGAACACGCATAATACACAAGCCCCGCAGGGGCGTAATCATTTTTACGTCAACGCCCTTTCGGTCATTTGATAAGGTATTACAACCCGAATATTCCATATTTATGAAAATGAAAAATATAAATCATTGATAATGAAATATATGAAACGAACACGATTAACAAAACACACAAGGTTATGATTATGTTGTGGTGTGAGTTCCATCTGACCTTAAAAAATAAAATATAAACAGATGAAAATTTACCCCGTGATTCGCATTAATTATTAATTGTTAATTGTTTCATTTTTTTCTCCTTGCGTTCCTTGCGTATTTTCTCCCGCTTTGGCGGGACAAGTCTTGCTCTGCTTTATTTCACAGAGAGACACAGAACTTGTCCCGCCAAAGCGGGAGAAATCACAGAGAGACACAGAGATTTTTTTGTGATTTTCTTAGGACGTGACCCCACTAACCACTAACCACTAACCACTAACTAAAATCGTTTTGCTGTTTGAATCAAAAGGATTAATTTTGCAGGCGAAACAAAAATCAAAAAATCCAAGAAATTGACACGCTCAGATTATATATCGTTGCTCAAAAGCCCTGACAGCGTGAATGACAGGCATATAAACGACTTGCGGCAAATGGTTGAAGGTTTTCCTTACCTCACTTCTGCACGCATGCTGCTCTCCAGAGCGCTGAAACAGACTAATAACATTCATTTCCCGAATGTTGCGCGTCAAACGGCGCTTTATGTGCGCGACCGCCGCTTGTTTTACTTTTTTCTTTTCCCTGAACAGTTGCAGCAAAATGTTGATAATCAGCAAAAACCGCAACCTGCGGGGGAATATTTCTATCTTCTGGACAAAATAGAAAAGCAGGGTGGCGATACGCGGCAGTCGCTTCGCGCTCTGGCAGAAAAATTGAAGCAGGCGCGACACGAATTTTCTGACGGCAGTAAAGAAAAGCAAAAAAACAAAGATGACATTCAAGCGCTTGAAAAAGAGGATGTTAGAGATGATTTTTATTGGCAGGAGAGAGAGCGGGAAGCAAAAAAACTTATTTTGGAAAAAGATTTTTCTGCCGCGCTTGCAATTTTACGCGAAATAAATTTTAATAATCCAAAAAAAAGTATTTACTTTGCAGACCAAATTCGTTTCGTAGAAAAAATTATACAAATATATAATAATTAGACATTTATGTACATTACATTGACAATATTGATAGTAATTTTATCAATAGTTCTCATTCTTGCGGTGTTGGTTCAGAACTCCAAAGGCGGTGGTTTAGCCTCCGGCTTCCAGTCATCTAACCAGATTTTAGGTGTTCGCAAAACAACCGATTTTATAGAAAAAGCCACTTGGTCTCTTGTTGGCGCGGTTGTTTTATTTTCGATTGTTGCTGCCGGCATTCACCGCTCAACTGACGATTTGCAGGGGGACACAGACGAGCAGGTTTTGCAGCAGGAAGTTGAGCGCAAAGTGATGCAAACGCCCGGCACGGCAACGCCCGACTTTGGCGAGCAGCACGAAACCCCGGTACAATAGCAACCAAGCCACGCCTGCGCACTGATTAATAACAATTTATTGCCAGATTAATAATGAAAAATACCTGATTATTGCTATTTCAGAAATTTGTAGAATGTATTTTCTTTGCATAAAATTTTATAGATTAGTAAGAATCAGTGCAAAACTCCGCATTCCGACTTTCTTGGGACGCGGTTTTTTGTTTGAAAATGAACGAAAAAAATCAGCGTTTTAAGCAGCCGGAGCAGAATTAGTTTTCAGTTTTCAGTTATCAGAAAGTAGAGTATGTTTATTATTCACTATTCGTTATTAACTATTCACTGGCAACTATGCCGAGTCGCGCAAAACGACTAAATTTTAATTGAACTTCAAATGGAAAACAAACAATTTTCGCGTTCCGACAAGATGACAGCCTTAGTCAATGCAGATTTTACCTTGTTGCTAACTATCAGCAGGTTCGATATTCCGATGGGCTTTGGCGACAAAACCATTGCCGAAGTGTGTGATACACACAATGTTGACTGCAACACCTTTCTTGCGGTGGTCAATTTTTTGTCGGAGACAACGCACGACCGCGCAAAGACCTACGAAGACATTGATTTAAAGTCAGTTACACGATATTTGAAAAATGCGCACAAATATTTTTTAGAATATAAATTGCCTGCTTTGAGGACAAAATTATTGCTTATGATTGATTCTCAAGTAGAAACAGCAGTGTTCCGCGATGTTTTTCTCAAATTCTTTGACGAATATTTTACAGAAGTTAAAAAGCACATGGACTACGAAAACAAAACCGTTTTTCCTTATATTAATAATATAATGGAAGGAAAGCGCGACAAAAAATATCATATCGGCATTTTTGAGCAGCGGCACGACAGGATTGAGCAAAAACTGAAAGAACTGAAAAACATCCTGATGAAACATTATTCTCTCCACGCGGGCAACAACCTGCTGACCGAACTGCTTCTTGATATCTTCCTGTGCGAAAAGGACTTGACATTGCATTGCGCAGTGGAAGATTCTTTGATTATTCCTGCAATGATGTTTCGTGAAGCCAAAATTGACACGCAATGATAACCACCGAAACTCTGAAAATACTTATTGCCGACCCCTCTGATATTGTACGTGCAGGCATCACAGGCATTTTGCGCCGCATAGTGCGCAAAGGGGTAACATTTTTTGAGGCGGCAACACCCGAAGACCTCGAAAAGTTGCTGAAAAACTATAACCCCGACATCCTGATTGCAAATCCTACATATTGGGGAAAAGCAGTTGTAGTCAATGCTAACTCCGTGCGTGTCAAAAAGATAGCGCTAATCTACGCGCCCGTTGCCGACGAGGTTTTAGGAGATTTTGATGACAGGATTTCAATTTTCGACAATTACAGAACTGTTATTTCCAAAATAGAGCAACTTCTTGTAACTAAATCAGATAGCGACGCCTCAACCTTGTCAGAGCCAATCAGCGCGCGAGAAAAGGAAATCATTACTTTGGTAGCCAAAGGCTTGACAAACAAGGAAATAGCCGACAAACTGTTTCTCTCCCTGCACACCGTAATCACTCACAGGCGCAACGTTGCCCGCAAACTCGAAGTGCGCTCTGCCGCCGGGCTGACCGTCTATGCCATTGTGAACAAGTTAATAAGTATTGAGGAGATTAAAAATTAAAGGGAACTCCTAAAAATTGCTTATTTGTCGTTGGACTTCATTTTCAAAATGCTCATTTACATAAGTAAACTGCGCTTTTGAAAACTTGTCCGCCTAAAATAATCTAATTTTTAGAAGTC
>JAISWT010000137.1 GCA_031271005.1 Prevotellaceae bacterium
AAAGAACGCAAAGGATTACGCAAGGAACGCAAAGATTGTCCCGCCAAAGTGGGAGAGTAATATCAAATAATCAATTTTCAGGAGTTCCCGTTTATAAAAAATACTTTTGAGACAGCCCCTTGGTAGAACAGTTGGCATATCTGAATATCAATCCGCAGGATTGAAACTTTTACAAGTTATTAATTTCTTATCACTTAACATCTAAAAATTCTCATGAGCAGTTTTTTTGCGAAAATAGATAAAGAGAAACTTCCTGCTCACGTTGCAATCATTATGGACGGCAACGGGCGTTGGGCAAAGCGGCAGGGTTTAGGGCGCATTTTTGGGCACCAAAAAGGCGTTGATGCGGTGCGCGAGGTTACTACTGCTGCCGCCGAAATCGGCATAAAGTATCTAACTCTGTATGTCTTCTCTACAGAAAACTGGGCGCGTCCCAAGGTGGAAGTTAATGCGTTGATGGAATTGCTTGTTAATACCATTGAGGCAGAAACGCCGATACTGAAAAAGAACAATGTCAGTTTGCGCACCATTGGCAACCTTGACCAACTGCCGCCACGCGCTCACGAAAAAATGCTGAAATGTATTGCCGATACTGCCGACTGTACAGGGCTGAAACTGGTTTTGGCATTGAGTTATTCGGCGAGACGCGAAATTACGAATGCTGTAAAAAGGATTGCCGGTGAGACGATTGCAGGAAAAATTGATGTTGAAAACATTGACGAGCAAACGGTTAACGCTTACCTTGCCACCGCCGATATGCCTGACCCCGACTTGCTTATTCGCACCAGTGGCGAAGTGAGAATAAGCAACTTCCTGCTGTGGCAACTTGCATATTCGGAATTGTATTTTACACCGCTACTGTGGCCGGAATTTGGCAAAGAGCAACTCTACGAAGCCATTTGCGACTTCCAAAAACGAGAAAGAAGATTCGGAAAATAATATTTAGTGGTTAGTGGTTAATTTTTTCACCACAAAGGGCGCAAGACTTGTCCCGCCAAAGCGGGAGAAATTCACAAAGGACACAAAGCGGGAGAAATTCTCAATTCTCAATTCTCAATTTTTTATATTATCAGAGCAGACACACAGGGCGCACAAATGATGAACTTTGCGTTCCTTGCGTATTCTCTTTGCGTTCTTTGCGGTAAAAAAATGGTTAATGGTTAGTGGTTAGTGATTAGTGGTTAATTTTTTCACCACAAAGGACACAAAGCGGGAGAAATTCTCAATTCTCAATTCTCAATTCTCAATTATTTATATTATCATTTGCGCCCCCACGTTCACCAAAAAAAAGTGGCTACCTTACAGGCAACCACTTCTCTCTTTTATTTTACCTTAATAAACAGGTAAAATAAAACCTACATTGTCATTGTTATTTCAAAATAACTTTCTGGACTTTGCGTGCGGTAGCGTTTTCAACAATAACAAAGTATGTTCCTGCTGCGCGATTGATGTTAATCGTTTGCCCAAAGGTTATACTGTCGTATGTCTCAATTATTCTGCCTGCTATATCCACTACTTTTACTTTGCTGCCATCTGGCGCTTCAATCGTTACTTTGCCTTCGGTAATAGAAGGATAAATGCGGATTTCGGCGGTCTCGGCATTGCCCAAGCCTGTTATTTCAGCTGTAGTAAAGGTAATTTCTATCGCGCCGTCAAGTCCGGGTACAGCGCCGTCAGGGATTGTCAAAGTATATTCTGTTAAGCCTGCCAGTTGTACACCATCAGCAAGCGTAACTGTAATCACTCCATCTTCGTATGTAACCACTACGGCAACTGCATTGCCATCGCCATCAACAAGCGTTACTCCGCTAAAATCAGGAGCGCCATTTATATCCACATCATCGTTAAGAGTGATGGTAATGCTGGTAGTTTCGGGGTCAACTTCAACTGCACCGTCTTCGATGCCGGTAGCAACTACCGTCAGAGGAACTTCATCAACGCAGTTAGGAGTGAAAGCATACACAGAACCCGACGGCGTACCACCCAAGGTGCCCGTAGGTATGCTTGTTTCCAGATTGCCGTCTGCATCGAAAAGTTCAATGCCTACTTCTTCAGGAAACATTCCTGCAGAATACCAGTAAATTTCAGTTGGCACGCCACTGCACAAAACAATATTATCCAGTGTAACTCCGGCATTTTTGCCGCCGTTGAGCAATTCTAATGTGGCTACAACAATACCATTCTGTTTAATTTCAAAATAATTTCCATTCCAGCCATCGCCAAAAGTATCGTAAGCCACTGCCGTGTATGTACACTGTTCTTCCGGTGCGCAAACAGGCGTAGCGAATGTTGCCGAAGCCCAGTTGCTTGTGCCATCTGTTGCGCCGCAGTCTGCCTGCACATATACATAATATATTGTTGCAGCATCCAGTTCTGTAGCAGTGTATGATGGAGTTGTAAGACCTGTTGCCGTGGGCGTTACCGCAGTAAAGTCACTAACCGGAGTTGGCGAAACAATAATGTTCCACGCGCTTTCCGATGCTCCGGGCGTCCATTCAATATCTGCACTGCTCAATGTAATATTTGATACGGTAACAGCAGTAGGAGAAGAACAGGTTAACGCAGTAACCGAAATGTTTTTAACAGAGCCTGCCGGATTGGCTGCTCCGCCACCCCACCACATAGGATCGCTGTGCCAGAAGAACACCAGATTCATTTCACCTGCGCTAACAGGAATTTCCACATTTATGGTAGTGTATGTAGCGCTGTTGTTAAGATTGTCTGACAAACTTATCCAGTCTGACGGTATTGAGCCGCCTGATATGCCATTGTTTTCGTATGGCGCCAGGTTTGCAGTAACAGGCGTAAGGAATGC
This sequence comes from Prevotellaceae bacterium, assembly GCA_031271005.1. GTDB lineage: Bacteria > Bacteroidota > Bacteroidia > Bacteroidales > Paludibacteraceae > WRGS01. Next base: position 2,816 of record JAISWT010000137.1, read on the forward strand.
CCTTATAAAGTCGTTGCTTGCTGTTGCTTCGTTTTTCCACTGGAACGAAACAGCAACCGAACCTGCCTGCGCAAATTCAATGGTTCTGTAAGCGTACGCATTTGTCTGTGTTGACGGTTGTCCGCCTACATTAGTAAATGTGTTGGTAGCGCCGTCATGGTTGTCAATATACAATGCATCTGCAACCGAGCCGTCTGCCGCGCTGCCAAGATACCACTTGTTAGGCTGTCCGCCGTTTCTCAAATCCCAGCCGTCATTAGTTGTAAGCGTTGGCGTATAATCCAGCGTTGCAGGAGTTTGAGGTTCGGGCAGAGTGGTATATGGATACATCTCGCCCATCCAGTAACTTGTGCCGTCTGCCGTACCGCAGTCTGCCTGTATATATACAAAATACGATTCATTCGGGTCCAGTTGCGTTAACGGATAAGGTTTGGTGGTTACTCCGGGATAGGTAACAGGATGAGTCGGCAAATCAACCGACTCTATGCGGCTTGTAGAAACTATAATGTTCCACTGAGTTTCGCTGCCTTGTATTGTCCAGTCAATATCCATCGAATTTGATGTAATATTGGAAGCGGTAATAGCCGAAACAGAAGGACAACTTACACTTGTATAGAAGCACCAGTTTTCTGCGATATAGTCGCTTTCAAAGCCTTCGCCGCAATGCGATTTCACTCTTACGCTATAGCAATTATCCGGCTCCAAATCTGTGAATGTATAGGTATTTGAAGTAGCATGCGTAGGAGCGACAGTCCAGTCGGCGTCGTTGCATTTTTTGTATTCTACAACATATTCGCTTACTTCGCTGTTTTCTCCCCATACAATAGTGGCAGTTCTTGCTGTCGGATTGGTGGGCAGTCCTATATAATCAGTCCATGTTGTATTGTATGCAACAGGAGCAGAACATTCAAGCGGCTGAATGTTGATATTATCAACAGCAATTGGCGGGTCGTAAGTGCCTCCGGCTGAACTGCCATCTGATAGCCACATTACTACTAATTTTTTAACTTTGCCTGCATAGTCGGCGCCCGGAAGCGTTCTGCTTTCCGAAGCCCAGTCCATAGCGCCCAGCAAACGATCGGAAGCCTCTGATAATGAACTCGGCAGAGCGGCATCCGGGTCAAGCAGTAATACTCCCCCGTAGTCATAACTTGTGCCTTCTCCTATACCTTTCCAGTCGAAAGATAAATTAAACGCATCCGCATCATCGGGAAATTCAAGGTAAGCAACGGCATAAATTTTTGCGTTATTTTGCGTATAGGTATTTGTGAGGCCTCCGTCGCTTGAAATATAGAGCGAATTATCGGGATTGCCCGTTGCATTGCCTATCGCAAATGCATCTGCTGAAACAGAAGACTGCAATGTGAATTCGCTGTAATCGCTTTCAAAGTCCTGTTCATAAGGTACGAGTTTTGCCTGCGGCGTTGTTTTGAAACTTTTAACGCTCCATGTGCTTACCTCGTCTTGTGGGCAGAGCGACTGTATTCTTACTTCGTAATCCGTTTCGGCATCCAGTCCGGTAAGCGTAACCGATGCGGTTGTCGGATTAGGCGTAACGGCTGTCCAGTCGCTTTCCGCTGTTTTCTTATATTCCACTGCATATCCTAATGCGCTGCCTGTCCATGTAATAGTGGCTACCGAAGCCTTTATGTTGGAAACAGTAATAGCGGAAACAGGACGACATTCTGCGGCAGTAACCACATTAACCGTATAGTCTTCCACTACGCCATAAGAGCCGGTATAACAGGGGTTTCCGTTATTGGGCACATCGGTTCCTACTATTCTCATTCTGTATTCTCCGGCAGGTACATTCGCAGGTATCAGGAATGTAGCCTCCAAAGTTTGCGGGTCTGTAGCGCCTGACAATTCTTCAAGCAGGTATTGTTCGTCCGGGACGGTAAAAACGTAGTCATTGTTCCAGTCTACATAAATTCTTGTACGGTAACCATAATTCCCTGTGCTGTATGTAATTGATATAGGGGCTTCATATCCTGCTTCTACGTCTCCGACAAGATTGGAAAAATCTCCGTAATTGTTGGTTCTTGCAGCAACGCCGGTATTGTGGTTTACCACATTTGCGCCTACGCCAAACGATACATTTATAATCCCTTCACCATCCAGACTGGTTGGCGCAGGAACGCAGTAGCCTGTACGCAGAGTGGTTTCACCCCAGTCGCTTTGGTCTTCGCTGCTGCACACTGCTTTTACTCTTACGCGGTAACTCGTGTTTACCGTTAACGCAGTAAGCGCAACGCTGTTTGTTGTTGGGTTTGGACTTACAGCAATCCAGTTCATGTCTGCCTCAGGTCTGTATTCCACAGCCCATTCTGTTTCCGTTCCGCCTGCTGTCCATGTAACTTCTCCTGAAGTTGCACTGGTAGCCGCCGCGCTTACGTTTGTAGGAACAACGCAGGTAGGCAGGGTTTTGAAGTTATATACATTCGACACCGCGCTTGGATCAGTAACTTGGTCGCAAACGGCTCTTACTCTTACTTGATAGTTCGTATTTGGGGTAAGCCCGTCTAATGTTACGGTAGTTGTTGTCGGATTAGGAGACCATATCAGAGCATTAGCCCAGTCTTCCTCGGCGGTCGGTTTGTATTCCACTATATATTCATCAGCATTGCCGGCCCAGTTAACCACAACCGAATATGCTGTTCTGCCTTCTGTCGGCACAATTACGCCTGTGGGAGTTGGGCATACGCATACGCCTCTCTCTATTGTGAAATCGCCTGTTCGCCCTGCTCCTTGCGGATTATCTGTATAACGCGCAATATAGACATAATAGTGCGTACCTGCCACAGTGTTAACAGTAAGTTGTTCTGCACTTCCTACGCCTGCATTATCTGCATTGGACAGAAATGTTAAACTGCCGCAATCGCCTGTGAAAACTACAATTTCATGGTCATAGTCGGCTGCAGGCGTACAAGTGATTGTACTGGCTAAATCATCGCCTGTAAAAGTGTACCACACTCCATAAGGTGAAGCGGTATTTCCCGGTATTGTTTTCGGGGTTGTACTTACCGTTGTCCCGTTCAATACTTCCGAACCGCAGGACAGTGCGATAGCATTTTCGCAAAGATTATTTACAGGGGCAAGAGGCACTGTGGTGAACGATATCGTTCCCCATTCGCTCTCGTTTCCGTTGCCGCAGTCGGCTTTTACCCTTACTTCATAATCTGTCTCAGGTTCAAGCGCCGAAATGGTCTGCGGGCTGCTTAGAGCCGAGCCAAGCACAGTCCAGTCGCTTTCGCTCTGCTTTTTGTACTCCAGAGTGTAACCGCCTGTTGCTTTTGCGCTGTTCATCCAACTTACCTGCGCAGAAATATCGACAGACGATACGGACGGTGTCGGTTTGGGGCAGTCGTCCGCATTTGCAAAGGTCAATCTGATGTTAGGACGATTTAGCGCTGTATTGCCGGAACTTATCTTAACAGGATTTGTCGTACTGTAATCAGTGTCATCCTGATTATCGAACCATGCTCTTATAACTCCTTCGTTGGTTGCCCCCCAAGTGTTATTAGCCCAAGTGGTCCCGTTTGCAATCACTGCTACCAGAATATTACTGGTTCCGTCCCACTCGAATGGAGTTGCCAACTCAAATTCTACCCACTGGTTTCCGGTTCCTGTAATGTAGGGGTAATTTTCAAGCGCTTTGGTAACGCCCGCAGACAAATCTTCGTAATCAGATGCGCCTGCAAAAACCTCTCTTGTAACGTTCTTCAAAAAAATGGTAACATCTCTGCTATGCGGAACGGTACTCGCGGTTGCATGAAAAAATGCAATCTTGGTAACCGTGTTCACAGCAGTAACGCCAATTTCGCTTGCAAGATAAATCTGCTGCGAATACGACTTGTTCCAATTGATATACATAGGTACGGAATTGCTCGTACTCGTCCCCGTACCAATTTGCACCTCCTGTGCAAAACCTGTTGAGGCGAGAAATATCGCCATCAAAAACGTAAAAATTTTTCTCATAATTAAAAAAAATCTATTAATTAAAATTTAAAAATATTTAAACAGTATATTAAAAAAACTCAAATTTATATTACCAATTCGGCAAATTTCTTAAAACGCACCGTTCTTTGCCACTCTACCCCCAGCCCCTCCCCAAAGGAGAGGGGAGCAAGGCGTGGTTAGTGGTTAATGGTTAGCGCTTTCGTGCTTTTTAATGTTGTTTTTTTGTCTCTAAAAAGAATGCCCGTTTGCCTTAAAAATATTTTTTTTAAATCCCCTAAAATTTCAAATGTGAATTTAGAATTGCAAAAATATAAAATATTTTAATCCAAAAAAATTAATTTCAAAAAAAAGAAAAAAAAAGATTTTAAAAATTAAATTATTATACAAAAAGTAACATATTGAAAGTATTCTTATGAATTTTGCCTGTAAATTGACAGGTAAAAAAAAGAATTTATTTATTAAAAAAAGAGTACTTTTGTTGCGCAAAAACTTATGTGAATTAATTATGCAAAAAAAAGTATCTGTTTTGGTGTTTGCGTTGCTTGTATTTGTGCATAGTGGTGCAATTGCACAGAATTTTGACATCAACATTCTTGAAAAACTCAATCGCGTAGAAGAGACGTATTGCGTTTCGCGTGTTGTGTCCAACACGTCTTCCTACTTAGAGGCAGGAGTTCCTGTGCTGATAGTTGGCGCAGCGCTGCTTGGCAACAACGATGCGCTGCTGAAAACAGGGCTGTATATTGGCGCGAGTTTCTGTGTCAATATTGCTGCTACCTATGCAGTTAAGCACATTGTTCGCCGTCCGCGTCCGCGCATTACTTACCCCGACCGCATTATTTGGTACGAGGATATGCGCACAAACTCGTTCCCTTCGGGGCATACTTCTGCGGCGTTCAACACGGCTACTTCGCTCACTGTTTCGTTCCCAAAATGGTACGTTATTGCGCCGTCATTTTTATGGGCTTCGTTTGTGGGCTATTCGCGTATGAATCTGGGCGTGCATTATCCGTCAGACGTGCTTTGCGGCGCGGCGCTTGGCTCGGCATCGGCTTTGCTGACGTGGAAAGCGAACAACTGGTTCCGGAGCAGACATAAAAACAGGCTGCTTCGCAATAAAAAATTAGAATCGGAACCGGCTTGGTATTAAAAACAACGTTGAAAAGCGCGAAGGCAGATAGAAATGAAGAAATTAAGAAATTAAGAAATGAAGAAATTAAGGAATGAAGGAATGAAGGAATGAAGAAATTGTAGGGGCAAAAGATGTTTTGCCCTTACGCCCCTACGGAATTAACAATAATGTACAGGCGCGGGGAAATAGTTTGGCAGAACAATTGGCATACTTGAATATCAATCCGCAGGATTGAAACTTTTACAAGTTATTAAATTATTATTTCTAAATGTTAGAAAAATTTATCATAGAAAATTATGTTCCTTCCAATGGCAGCATTCCTCAAACTCTTGTGCTGTCGTATCAGATTTTTGGGAGACCTTTGCACAGCGCACCCGTTGTGCTTATAAATCACGCCCTTACGGGTAATTCCAATGTACTTGGCACGGGCGGCTGGTGGAACAACCTTTTTGGAGCGCAGGGCGCGGTGGATACGGAGAAGTTCACTGTTCTGGCGTTCAATATTCCCGGCAACGGCTTTGGCGACAGTGATAACAGGATAGATAATTACCGCGATTTTACGGTTGCTGACGTAGCAAGGATTTTTTGGCACGGCATTGATTTGTTGGGTATTTCAGAACTCTTTGCGGCTACAGGCAGCAGTTTGGGGGGGGCAGTGGCGTGGGAGATGGCAGCACAGCGTCCCGACAGGATTCGCAAACTTATTCCTGTTGCAACTCATTGGCAATCAACGGACTGGCTAATAGCCCACGTGCTTTTGCAGGATTTGATTTTGAACAACTCACCTGCGCCCGTCCATGACGCACGCATACACGGAATGCTGCTTTACCGCACTCCTCAATCGCTGCGAAGCCGCTTCGGAGGGCTTTTGCAGCCCGAAAATCAGGAGCAGTTTCAAATAGAGAGTTGGTTGCTGCATCACGGCAACAAATTAGACAACCGTTTTTCGCTGCCTGCCTACAAGTTAATGAATTACCTGCTGCGCTCGATAGATATTACAAAGGGTCGCAGCCCGTTTCCTAATGTTGCTGCCGAGATTATGTCGGATATTCATTTCGTGGCGATAAATACAGACCTGTTTTTCCCCGCAACCGACACGCAAGCGGGATACGAACAACTTAAAGCATTGAAAAGCAATGTTTTTTATCACGAGATACAATCAATTCACGGACATGACGCTTTCCTGATAGAATACGACCAGTTGAACAGAATGTTGAAGCCGGTGTTTGGATAGCAGATAGCAGATAGCAGATAGCAATTAAGAAATGAAGGAATGAATAAATGAAGGAATTGCAGGGGGGCTGTCTCAAAAGTAAATTTTACCGCAAAGATTACAACGAATCACGCAAAGATAGCAAAGATTTTATTGATTTTTATGATACAAAAAAAGCACAGCAACCTTGTTTATGATTGCTGTTCTTCTTGTCAGTGTTTTTTTTACCTTCTACTGCGCACGGACTGCAAGGGACGCGCGAGCGAAGGGGAAAGGAGGATTAACCAAACTTAATTTTTTGATACTGATATTTTCTAACATTATCGTCATCTATCCTTTCAAAACCGTGTATAAATTCTTTTAAAAAAGGATTTACTTGTAAATCAGTTGTAAAATACACTTTGGATAATGCTAAATGAATAACTTCCAGATTATCAAAAATCAAATCTGCTTCTTGCAAATTTTCAGTGTTTGTGATAGATTCGAACAACAATTCAATTACTTTTTGAATAAATTCAATCCCAAATTTGTCTTTATTAAACTGTCGTTCAATTAATTGAATAAATACATTTTGGGTATTTTTTTTTACTTCTTCAAAATTTTTCATACAATTTTTGTTTGATTGATTGCAAATGCCATACTTCTTTTGTAGCAGGGTTATATACCATTTCCCAAAGATTTCCTTTGCCGGCGCGAACAAAAGTCCGCGCCGGCGAGAGTAACTTTTATATGGTTACAGATACAGAACGATAATATAACCCATCAATATCATCTTGCTCTTCATGAAAATAGAATTTAAAACAATCATCTTCATACAGTACGCTATTTGCTGTTTGCGCTAAATTATCACTATTTACAGGAAAGAGATAAAATGAAGGCGACTCAAAATCATTGATTTCTTTTATGATATAGTCATTATTCAATAATGTCGCATCGGTTTTACTGCCTGACTCTAACAAAGGAATACGCATCAATATTGTGTATTTTGACTTGTCAATTATATCAAAATACATTTTGAACATGTCAAATGCCGCATCGAACCACACTTCCGGATTTCTAAACTTTTTACTGACTTGGCTTAAATGAAAGTGATCTGCGCGCTTCCACGATTCTGTTTCTACTGCCTCTTGATACCAATCGGTCAAAAATTTACTAATTTCCTTTTTATTTCGGTACTGTCCACCCATATTGTTGTAGAAATGATTTTTCTGAATTTGTTAATACTTTAAATCCGTGTTTCCAAGTTCCGTCAAAATTTAACCCACATTGCAGCCCGTTACGTCACAAGTTTCCTAAAATCAGCGACATCCATTTTTTCAAATTCCGATTTGTGTACTACAAATTTTCGTTTGGAGTAGGGACGCGGTTTGTAATGCAGGCGGAAAATTCCAATCAAAAAACCCTCAGTTTTTAACTGAAATTTAACAGTTCGAGGCGGAAATGCTGCAATGTGGGTTAAAAATTATCTAAACTCTAATAACTAAACTCTAAACTCTAAACTCTGAACTCTAATAACTGTTTAAAGTCCGCCTAACATAATCTAATTTTTAGTAGTCCCCATTAAAACGTTCCAAACGCAAATATTTTGTTTCCTCAAATCGTTGTGCAATAAATTTCAGCCATATTCGGTTTGTCGCGATAAAAATTATTCCGACAATTGACATCGTAATCAACGTAACTGTTTGATTAAAAAGCCAATACATTAGCGCCACAAACCCAAAGGCAACAAGCAGCACAAGCAAAGGCGCAAACATACTGCCCGCGTCATTACCCTGATAATTGTAAAAACTTGACGCCTTTATATCAAAGGGTTTATACGAGTACAGCGAAGTAAAAAACAGCCCGCAAAACACAAATCCGACCGAAAACAGAAAAGCGGCTGCAAGTTCCAAAATCTTTATTTCCAAAAATAAACTTGGCAAAAACACAACAAACAGCAACGTTGAAATTATGCTGCAAAATCTGAATTTTCCTTGCAAAATTTTAAAAACCGACAATGGCGTTGTTATCTGTTTTTCGATAAATGAGGAGTTGACGCCAAAAGCAAATGTCGCAAAAGTGGCGGGCAACATAAATACTGCACACAAATAAAATTCTTTGAGTAAGAAAAATTCCTTTATCAAAGATTCCGGGTTTATGAGTTGAATATAAACAATGCAAACAGGAATCGCCAGCATCGTAACAATAAATTGCTGTCGCAACCTTTTATTTCTCACAAACAGTTTCAATTCAAACGATATTAAGTTCATAAAGCAAAAAGATTTAATTCTTTATATAAATTTTGTTTCACACTGTAAAACAATGCAGCAAGGAACGAAAACGCAGCCAAAGCGAGAATTGCAAATGCAAATATCGGACTTAATAAATTAATAATTAGCAATATGCCAAACACAGGCAATAAACATAAAGGAAATGTTAAAAGCGCGTATCCGCCAATTAACGATTTTACAAA
>JAISWT010000163.1 GCA_031271005.1 Prevotellaceae bacterium
ATTTGACAAATATGCAACGCTGGGGCAAAAACTCATTGATTTGCATTTGTTAAAAACTCCTGTTGATAATTTTTATCACGAAGTAGTACTTCACAACGGAAAATTCGTCAGAATGAAAATGTATTTTAATGTTGAAATAAACGCAAATTTTGATGGCGATTTTATTATTGAAAAAATTGAGCAGGACAACAATAAATTATTTTTGCGCACAACAGAAAATAAAACAGTTACCATTTCAGGCGTAACTCCTGAAATCTACAACTTTGAAATAGGCTCATACAAACCAATCGAAAAGTGGCTTAAATACCGAATTAAAGACAAAGTCAGGCTCAATTACAACGATTTGGGACACCTGAAAAATATGATTATCGCCCTGAAACACACGCTTGCCGTCATGCAGGAAATTGAAGAACTCGGCGAGGAATATTTAAAATAAAAAAAATAAAGTATAACAAAATATAATATAATAAAACGTATAATTATATGGAACACAACGAATTAGTACAACTATGCGAGCAAAAGGCAAAAGCGTGGCTCGCCGGAAATTACAACGAACAGACAAAGACGCAGGTGCGTCAAATGCTTGAGAACGAGGACAAAACGCTCTTGATAGATTCGTTTTATCAGGATTTGGAATTTGGAACAGGCGGGCTGCGCGGCATTATGGGCGCAGGCTCAAATCGGATGAATATCTACACTGTTGGCGCGGCTACGCAAGGGCTGGCAAACTATCTGAAAGCGCAATTTGCTGATATTGAGCAAATTAGCGTAGTGGTAGGATACGATTGCCGAAATAACAGTCAGTATTTTGCCGGCATAGTTGCCAATATCTTTGCAGCAAACGGCATAAAAGTCTATCTGTTTGAAAATCTGCGTCCTACCCCCGAAATCTCCTTTGCTATTCGCCATTTCAAATGCCAAAGCGGAGTTATGATTACAGCCTCGCACAATCCCAAGGAGTACAACGGCTACAAAGCCTACTGGAATGACGGCGCACAATTCATCGCGCCACACGACACCAATGTTATTGACGAAGTAAATAAAATTACGAATATTGACGATATCCGCTTTGGCGGCGAAGAAAAGAGCGAAAAGCACAATCACGCAGAAATAGAAATTATTGGCGAAGACATCGACAAAATATTTTTGGAAAACGTTAAAAAATTGTCGCTCTCGCCTGATGCAATCAAGCGAAATTCGGATTTGAAAATTGTTTATTCGCCCATTCACGGCTGCGGTAGAGTGCTGATTCCCAGAGTTTTGAACGAACTTGGTTTTACAAATGTGATAACCGTTCCCGAACAGATGGTGCAAAGCGGCGATTTTCCCACAGTTGCATCGCCCAACCCCGAAGAGCCGGCTGCGCTTGAACTTGCCATAAAAAAAGCACAAAGCGTAGATGCCGACATCGCAATGGCTTCAGACCCCGATGCTGACCGACTGGGAATAACCGTCAAAAACACGGAAGGAGAATGGATATTGATTAACGGAAACCAGACCTTTATGATTTTCATTTATTATCTATTAACAAAATGGAAAGAAAACGGAAAACTCTCCGGAAATGAATACATTGTGAAAACAATCGTAACAACTGAAATCATTAAGGACATTGCCGAAAAATTTGGCGTAGAAATGTTCGATTGTTACACCGGCTTCAAATGGATAGCCGCCATAATGCGCGAAAACGAAGGCAAAAAGGCATACATTGGCGGCGGCGAAGAAAGTTATGGCTTGTTGGCAGAAACCTTTTGCCGCGACAAAGATGCGGTTTCGGCTTGCGCATTGATGGCTGAAATCACCGCCTGGGCAAAAGACAACGGCAAAACATGGCACCAAATGTTGCAGGACGTATATATTGAGTTCGGATACAGCAAAGAAAAAGGAATCTCGGTAGTGCGCAAAGGGCAAAGCGGAGCCGCTGAAATAAAGCAAATGATGACCGACTATCGCCAAAAACCGCCAACCGAAATTGCAGGTTCCGGAGTGCTGAAAATCAAAGACTTTCAGACTCTTAAACAAAAAAATATCCTTGAGAACACCGAAACGGATTTGGAAATGCCAACAACTTCCAACGTGTTGCAGTTCTTTACCGAAGACGGTACAAAAATATCAGTGAGACCAAGCGGCACAGAGCCTAAAATAAAGTTCTACATCGAAGTAAGAGACAAACTGAAAAACCGCGAAGACTTTGAAGCAACCGAAAAGCGAGCCGAACAGAAAATACAGGCAGTAACAGGCAGTTTGGGGATATGATATTTGACAAAAAACAGCCTCTTATTTCCGAGAGGCTGCAATTGTTTGTAGAAATCATAAATTATAACTAATTTTGCAAATCAGCAATTAACAATTAGCAATTAGCAATTAGCAATTAGCAATTAGCAATTAGCAGATAGCAGATAGCAGATAGCAATTAGTAAGGGGCTGTCTCAAAAACCCTTTGCGCACTTTGCGAAACCTTTGCGTCCCTTGCGGTTAAATATTTTTTATCGCAAAGAACGCAAGATTTATCCCGCCAAAGCGGGAGGATTACGCAAGGAACGCAAAGATGTCCCGCCAAAGTGGGAGAGTAATATCAAATAATCAATTTTCAGGAGTTCCCGTTTATAAAAAATACTTTTGAGACAGCCCCTTACGGATTTAGTAATTAGCAATTAGCAATTAACAATTAACATTATTAATTTTAATATGATTTTTTTTAATTTTTAATTTTTAATTTTTAATTAAAAAAAGTAGACCTAAAATTTTGAACATCAATAAATTACAAATAAAATAATTTTTATGGCAAATTCAATAAATATTAATTTAAAGATTTGGCGGCAGGCAAGCAGCAAAGTGCGTGGGCATTTTGAAATCTACGCGCTCGACAATGTTTCCACAGACGCTTCGTTCCTCGAAATGCTTGATATTCTCAACGAAAAACTCATTTCGGAGCATAAAGAGCCTGTGTACTTCGACCACGACTGTCGCGAGGGTATCTGTGGAATGTGCAGTTTGTATATCAATGGTCGCCCGCACGGACCCGATACCGAAATCACTACCTGCCAACTGCACATGCGCAGGTTTCACGACGGCGAAACAATCACCATCGAGCCTTGGCGCTCGCGTGCATTCCCCGTGATAAAAGACCTGACAGTGAACAGAGGAGCATACGACCAGATTATACAGGCAGGAGGATTTGTATCTGTAAACACAGGAGGCGTACCTGACGGCAACGCCATACCCATTCCCAAAAAAGATGCAGACGAAGCGATGGATGCTGCCTCATGTATAGGATGTGGTGCGTGCGCCGCCGCATGCAAAAACGGCTCGGCAATGCTGTTTTTAGCAGCAAAAGTCTCGCAACTCGCACTGCTACCGCAAGGGAAAGTGGAACGCGCTGCACGGGTAAAGGCAATGCTCGCAAAACATGACGACCTCGGATTCGGGAACTGTACAAACACGGGCGCATGCGCAGCCGAATGTCCTAAATCTGTATCTATCACGCATATAGCGCGGCTGAACAGAGAATACATTAAAGCAAAAATCAAAGACTGAGTTACATATTTAAACCCGGACCGAAAATATGTAAGGGGATTTCTAAAAATTAGATTTTTGCCGACAGGCAGGTTCTGAAAAAGTTTACGCATGTAAATGAGCATTTTTCAAGATGCAGTCAGTCGGCAAAAAACAGTTTTTTTGAAGTTCCCTCAATTGAAAAAATATAAAATAACTGTGAAAACGCAGGTGCAAAGAACAGTTGAGATAAATTTCATCTGTTGTTGGCGATTATGGTTATGAAACGAACACGATTAACAAAACGCACAAGGTTATGATTATGTTGTCGTGTGAGTTCCATCTGACCTTAAAAAATAAAATATAAACAGATGAAAAAACGTTATAAAACGTGAGAAAATTGATTTTTACAATATTCTTGTTTACTCCTTTTGCGTTGTTTGCCCAAGATATTGAAAGTTACAGACTTACAACATCAAACTGGCAGGTATGCAGGGTGTGGGCAAGTGTGAAAGACCCATATTTGTCGCCATTGAAATACAAAGGAAGCGGGGTGGCAACAAGTTTGAACAGTAAAAGATTTTTTCAGAAAAAGTCCGAAAAATTTATTGCAACATACGGCGTATCAGCGCTTTACACTTCCTTGCTGAACCCTGCGCTAACATCCAAAATGCAATATTTTGATGGAAATGCAAATTATGGAGTTCATTATCGTCTGCAAATAAAACAGTATTTTGCGCTGCTGGCAGGCGCAAGCGCTGATATTGATTTGGGGTTAAGATATTTGTCTCGCAATTCAAATAATCCTTTCAATATGGACGCTGCTGCAAATCTGAACTTTTCGGTAGCGGTGCAACTGAAAATTCCGATGTTCAGGCGCGTGTTTCAAGTCGATTTGGAGATGCGCACGCCGCTTGTGGGCGCGATGTTTGTCCCGTCCAGAGGCGCAAGTTATTACGAAATGGGAACTTTTGACAACGCACTGCGAAACACATTCCATTTCAGCAACCTCAGCAACAGGAACGGCTTGCTCGCAAATATCGCCCTGCACATTCCGCTCAATCGCCTGACCGTTAGCATCACGGGCAATGCTAATGCTTTGAGATTCAAGGCAAACGATGCGGTGTACAGTTACTCAACAGCAGGGCTGGGCATTGGTTTTAAATACAGTTTTGTTATATTTTCAGGACGAAAATACAGCCACCTTTGAAAGTTACCAGTTTTCAGCAATTAGCAATTAGCAATTAACCACTGACCACTGACCACTAACCACTATTTTGATTATCCTCGCTGTGCGAACCATGAGTCGTTTTCGCCGGGTTTAATCATTTGCCAGAGCATTTTTTCGGCAGGCTTTCCGTCTATCAAAGCACGCAGGATTGCTTCGTTCCGGCGTCCTGTAATGTAGTTAGCCACTTCATTTTTTGTTCCTAATTTTGACATGGTGCAAAATTCGTCCGTGATTTGCTGTTTCAACGCATAATAATCGGCAGAGATTTTTGCGGCTGCGTTTTTCAACCATTGTTTTTGGTCTTCGGTGGCATTGTTGTACAATTCGTTAAGGTCGCTGCCTCTTGAAATATATTTCCACACTTTAATACCGGTTATATTGAGCATAATGGTGTGCAGGCGCATATATTCTTCAAATTTCACTTTCATTCTCAATCCGCTCTCAAAGCGTACAACTACGCCTTCGGCATTGTCGCAGCCCTGCGCCTTGAGTTTTAAAATGTCTTCAAAGGAATTTATGTTAAGGCTCTTGGGCAAGGGGAATCCTGTATCTTCCAAGTTTTCCGTTATTTCGGCGCCCGTTTCGGTGTTGATTACCGCAAGCAGAACCAATTCTTCGCGGTCGCCGTAGTTGATGATAATTCTGTTTTGGGGGTAAATAATTTCAAAAAGATATGTGTATTCGGGGCGCATTTTAGCAATATGTTTTCTGTATTTTTTGCGCAGAATCCGGGTTGCACGTGTTGCCTGTTTGCCTGTAAAACTGCCGCGCGTGGCAATGCGCCACACTCCTTTGTACCAATAACTTATGCCCAGCGAGCCGTCTATTTTTTCGCTCACTGTAAACGGTTCATCGGGAATGGTGGTTATGTTGGGTTCTCTGTAGTTGAAAAATTTTTCGAACGGGCGGCTGACAATATTCAGGTGCGCGTCCATAATCATTCCTCGACAGGCAACGGTGGCTTCGTTCCATAGTTCCTGATGCTGTGCGCGTTTGCTGTAATTGTAGAGCCACAGCGGGTAGCGCGGGTGCTTCCGGACATTCACAAATCGTTTCTCAATCATCTCTTTAAGCAGTTCGGGGTATTCAAATTTTGCCATATTTATCTCTTTATTTATATCTTCTTAATGCTCTGATTATCTTTATCTTTCCTGCAAAAAATATCTGTTTCGTTTATCATTTCAAAAACTCATATTCATACACTTTTGGCTCAATTTTCTTTGCCAAAAGTTTTAATTTGTTCCGCAAATTACCTATCAGTTCGTTATATTTTTCGTCCGCTGATTTATTGTTCATTTTGCCCTTTTCGTTACGTCCCTGAAAGTATTCACGAATATCGTACAGAAAGGCATTTACGTTGACTTTTGGCTGTTTAAAGTAATATTTCCAAAGTTCACGACCTGCATTGAGAACGGCTTGTGCTTCGACAGAAAATTCACGTTTCTCTCCTTTTTTCCAGCCAAATTTTGATTGTTTTTTAATTTCTTCCAAATCAGAAAACAGGTTGGAATAGGCATTTAAAACTTTTTCTCCGCTCAAAAAAGTAATCATAATATGGCTGTCGTAACTTGTTGGCGCATTCACTTCATCTTCTTTAAAGGGTATCCAGTGATTGACGCCTTCTTTTACTGATATATTATTATTAAACAGCGTATAAATCAGGCAGTTGTTTTGAAATTCAGTATCTTTTTCCCACTTTTTGTTTGGATACAGGAACTGGTCGCGGTCGTTGAGCCAAGTTGCAGGAATAACTTTACGAACGGCAAAATACACACTCGCAATTATTAAATTGTTGATATTTATAAGAAATTGCCCGGCTTCAACATTATATGCGGTTTCGGGATTGACAATTGCAATCAAGTTTTGATTTAGAAAATCATTTCCTTTGAAAGGAAATTTTCCAATTAAAAACGGGTCGTCCTTTTTTGCTCTGAACGGTTTTATCCAGTCGTTAATATACTGACCATCAATGAAAGATTGGATTTTTTTTGTGCCGACAAAATTTCCGTCTTTATCATAAATATCTGTTGCTGTCTGTTTGA
Organism: Prevotellaceae bacterium; assembly: GCA_031271005.1. GTDB lineage: Bacteria > Bacteroidota > Bacteroidia > Bacteroidales > Paludibacteraceae > WRGS01. The sequence goes on from JAISWT010000163.1 coordinate 6,766, forward strand.
AAATTTCTTTTTTGCCCGTATCCCAAATCACAAATCCGATTGGAAACCGCCCTGTTACATTATCGAAAGTGTTTGCCGGCATAATAAACATTTTCAACAATTTTGCCAAAAAGAATCTTCGGAAATTTACAAAATGCTGTCCTTGCAAAATCACCAAAGTGGAAAATTCAGCAAGGATAACATCCGGAATTTCGGAGTAAATGCGCGTAAAAAACTGTGCAAAAAGTTGTGCATTTCCCTGTCCTAAAATAGTTGCATATTTTTTATTTACGGCGCTTTGTTCTACTCCCTTGCTTCCTTCGTTTCCGCTTTGCAATGTTCGCATTTTGCTCGCTTCCGCATACGGCGGGTTGATATAAATAATCAGTCGTTTCCGCAATTTTGGGTCGTTGAGAATGTTTTGCAAACCCTGCGGAAGTTTTGAAAAATCGTCGTTCAGGAAATCGAATTGAAAAACGTGGTCGTGCAAAAGATTTGCACCGTTTGCTATACGGTCGTGCATTGCATCAACGTCCTGTTTGTCAAGTGTCGAAGCCCAAATATGGTATTTGTTTGTCAGGCCGTTGAGCAGGTTTCCCGTTCCGGCGGCGCAGTCCCAGACGTAATATTCGTCCTGCCAATCGGCGCCCAGAACGTCGGCAATGTAGCGCTGCGAAAGCTCGACCCAGATTTGCGGCGTGTAAAACGAGCCTTTGAGTTCGCGAACGTCCTGCGGGACAAGCAAATCGCGCCGTTCGATAATATAATCCCAATAATCTTCGAGCGGCGGACGTTCGTATTTTGCCCAAAACTGAATATAAGCCTTTTGACTGTCTTTAAAATCAA
>JAISWT010000060.1 GCA_031271005.1 Prevotellaceae bacterium
TTTTTTTTTCACAACCATTCTACTATCTTAATTTCAATGTTTTTGTCAGCCGAAAGTTCCTTCAATTTATCTTCCGAAACTTTAATCACAGCCAAAACCTTACCGTCTCTTTTTTGGTCGGCATTGTAGTTATTTTTAAAATCAAAATCAAGCGCCTCGGAAATTATTTCAAGTTGTTCCATATTAATACTTTCGCGCTGCAAAAGGTAATAAACAGCTCTTTTACAGCGATTTAATATTTTAGCCAGTTCTGAAACGGTAATTTTTTTTTCTTTAAGTTTTTGCAAAATTAATGAGCCAATATGAATGTTTTCTTTCATAGTCGTTTTTTTTTTAGATTTTTACAATAGGAGACTTCTAAAAATTAGATTATTTTAGGCGGACTTTAAACAGTTATTAGAGTTTAGAGTTTAGAGTTTAGTTATTAGAGTTTAGATAAATATCAATTCGTAATTGCTATCTGCTAATTGCTAATTGCTAATTGCTAATTGCTAATTGCTATCTGCTAATTGCTAATTAATTTCAAAGTGAAGTCCAACGACAAATAAGCAATTTTCAGGAGTTCCTTACAGTTTAAAAGAATAGACCACAATATTTTGACTGTTTTGATAAAGCCCATAAACAATAAGACTGTTTCTGCTGTCGCGCCCAAACTGTACGCCTGATATTTTCATTCCGTTTAGCGTATCCGGCAGAGGCGTACAATCAAGTTTGTTCTTTTTTGTTTGATACAGATAATAATGCTTGTCGGCTAAAACAAGCGCCTTACATTCCGATTTGTTTGAAACTTCAAAATCAATAATTTCGCGATTAAAGAATTTTTGATAAGAATCCATATATGGCAAATCTTCACTGTAAGGCATCTGATGCATAACGGTATCCATTCCAAATAAATCGGCAAGGCGAGTTGACGAAGCAAAATCTTTTGACAGCGAGTAAATTTTACCTAACCGCTTGTCTGTCATATAGTATGTATTTTCAATTTTCTTTACCGCAGGTGCGCTTACATAATAACCTAATTTGTATTTTTTGTACACAGCATCCAGCGGCGCGGTTTTAGTTATGGTTTTATTTTTCAAACTGTAAAAACAAAGCGTGGGCGCTTCGTTATAAAAGTCTGATATAAACGGATTTTGGCTGTCGTTTTGCGGCAAAGCCTCCGTGCCTGCGGCAGGCCACCCTTTTTGCACAGTATAAACAAAGATGCTGTCGTCTGCAAAAAAAGAGCCATTGGAATGTGAATAAGCGAAACCATCGTTTTCCAATTCTTCCATATCAAGTTGATACGTAGCGATATTGTTACCGCTGCCGTTTTTCAGAATCAGTACAGGCATATTAAAATATGCAACCGAAGCGGTAGAATCTTCTTTCCAAACCATATCCGCTTTGGGCAAAGACGCCGTAAGGTAAATGTTTTTTTGCATAAATGCCGCTTTCAGATACATTGAAACCAGCACATTATTGGATTTCAGATATTGATAAACATAAGGAGTAACACTTTTGCCGATAAACATTGTGTCTTCTGCCTGCGAAGGCAACAGCGCTGTTGGCGCAACCCACAAGTGCGACTGTTTGGAATAAAGAACGAAGGAACTTGTTAAAAAATTATTCACAAGCAAATTAGCGCCGTCCCGGCTAACTGCAAATGTTTCAACAAAAGGCAGAGTATCGGCTGCGATAATACTGCACGAATCGTAGGGCATTAATATAAACTTTTTGTCAACAATCTCCTGCCATTTATCAAGATGAAGCGCTATGTTTAGGGGTTGCTCGCCGCGTTCTTCGTACATGATATCGGTTGTTTTATCAAAATCATTTTTATTAACCATCAAACTGATAAAATCATTATCCAGAGTAGCCCCAAGCGAAGAAGCAGCGGTAATAAGGCGTCCCTGTTTTAACGAAATTTTTGTAATATAAGGTACGATTGCCTCTTCGTTATTCACATGGAATATTTGCGCAAAGAGGTCGGAAGTGTCGGCAACCAGCAAACTGCCTGTAAAATTTTGTTTGCTTATGTATTGCCCTAACGCTTTTTCTTTCCTGTAAATCAGCACATTGACCAGAAACGCTGTCGGCTCGTTTTTTAACAATACTTTGTTGTATATCGCAACCACGCCTTCGCAGCGCGGGCAACCCATCGGGGGAATGAAATTTACATAAATATTATCGAGCGTATCGGATTTAACGCCTCCTTTTGAAAGCAGTTGTGCGAGGTATTGCTGCAATTGCTTTTGAGAGCCTTCGCGCTGATGCATAAAATACAGTTTTTCCTGCTGTTGCCCAAAGCAGGCAGCGCAAAACAATGCGCACAAACACAGCATTGTTAATTTTTTAGAAATAGAAGTTTTCATTTCTTTTTAATTATTTATTTATTTGATGAATTAAATTATTTAGATGAATTAAAAAATAAAAAGCGGTGTGAAAAAATGCAAAAACATTTTTCACACCGCTTACACAAATTATTCTAACTCAATGTCGTCTTCTGTAATAATATACAGAGATTCTTTTGAATTGAGCGCATAAGGCACTGTTATTTTACCATATCTCATTTCAGAATGAGTAAGATTGCCTGCTTCGTCAAAAAACTCAACATCCATCGCATTGTCATACGACAGCATAGTGTCAATATTACCTACAGGCTTTTCATAGAAAAGAGTAACGGTAACCCTGGCGCAAATATTCCATGCCCATCCCGGACAAATTTTAGTTTTGCCCGAAGAACTGATGGTTGCGCCTGCCTTACCTACAAGCGGCACAGATAAATTGATGCACCCGCTTTTTTCTTTTACAACAGGTTCAAAACTGCTAATGTCTGTATTTTGCGCGTATGTGTTAACAAACACACTCATGCACAAAATCATTAAAAATAAAAAGATATTTTTCATAGCTATTTATTTCTGTAGAACAAATACAGACACATTGTCCAATTCTGCTACTCCTTCTTCTAAATCAAGGTACCTGACATTTGTGTCTTCAATTACAACATCATAACGCTTACCTGTTTCAACAAGATACAGCGTTGAAGGTTGAAAAGTCAAGTCTCCTAAATAGTCATCGTACCTTGATATAGGAACAGTGTGAAGATCTACTTTGATTTTTGCACAGACATCATTAGACGCTATAGGACATATTATTAGCGTCCCTTTCCCAGCATCGCCACTAGCACCGCCTTTACCATAAATAGTTGCTTCGACCGTGATATTGGTGGATTGAGCATTGACAGAATTTTCAAAACACAATACAGACAATAGAATTACTGTTGATATTAAAATTATTTTTTTCATTTTTTGATGCTAAAATTTATAGTTTAATGAAAATGTTTTTTTTATGCAACCGTTTATCATTTTGATAAACAGACACACCCTTATTTTTTCGCCTTGCGAATTTTGAGGGATAAATAATTTTTTGTACCTTTACGGCGCCTTTCTGTGATTTAGGTTTATATTCAAAAAAAGATGTTTGTGATATTGCCCTCGCAGAGAGGTTTTTTTGCGTTGTGCAAGGGGGCAAGCCTCGCTGCAACAGCAAAAAACTATCGGCTGCAAAGGTATGAAATAAATTTTTATATTGGCGCTTCAAAGTGTGAAATTTTTTTGCACTTTTTGAGACTTTTTTTTTCACAACCATTCTACTATCTTAATTTCAATGTTTTTGTCAGCCGAAAGTTCCTTCAATTTATCTTCCGAAACTTTAATC
>JAISWT010000062.1 GCA_031271005.1 Prevotellaceae bacterium
TTTTTTTTTCACAACCATTCTACTATCTTAATTTCAATGTTTTTGTCAGCCGAAAGTTCCTTCAATTTATCTTCCGAAACTTTAATCACAGCCAAAACCTTACCGTCTCTTTTTTGGTCAGCATTGTAGTTGTTTTTAAAATCAAAATCAAGCGCCTCGGAAATTATTTCAAGTTGTTCCATATTAATACTTTCGCGCTGAAAAATGTAATAAACATTTTTCAACACCCACTGATAATCAATATTTTACCTTATTTGTTTTGAGAGTTTGGTTTTGGGGGGTATAGTTTTGTCGTTTTTTTTTTAATAAAAAATTATTTATATGTTTTTTTTATTATTTTTGTGGCAAATTTATTCAACCTTAATATTTTTAAACAGAAAAAATTTTAAATAATTATGAGAAAAAGAATACATGTTTTGATTTTCGTTGCGGTGATTGCTTTTTGTGGAGCGCACGGGCAGCGATGGAATACCCAATTGCCGCAACGCATAGAGGTAAATGCTAATAGCCAAAATCTTAAGCCTCAAAAAGAAGCAAAATCTGCGTCTTTAGAATCTCGGAAGCGTGAATTGCGTTTGGCGGGCAAACACCCGAACATTGCAGGCGATATAACTGTCGCTGCAATAATGGTGAACGTAGGGGAACCTTGCGCCAAACTGGAAAGTTCGTATGGCAGCCGCATACAGGTTTTGGTGGCAGCAAACGATTTTGTTGATGCAAACGACCCCGTATCTATGGACAATTCATGGAATCTGTTCAAAAACGGCGGACAGCCGCTTGTCGATTTTTACGACGGGCTGTATGGGAAAATTCCCGTGAATGCAGGTCCAACGCTTGACTATTCGCAGGGCATTGCGTGGGAGACGCTGGCATTGCAGGTGGCGCCCGGTACTTACGATATTGTTTTTACCGACATCGATTCGCTGTATTATTACAACGAAGACTATCAGTTTCACAACCCGGCGCCAACTTTGGTTAAAGATAATTTTGAAATGGAAGCAGGCTGGCTGTATTATTTTGAGTGGTATTATTCGCCGGGACAGCTCGACAATGAAATTGCAATTCCACCCTACGAAGTGGAGGCAACAGGGTTGACTTCAACGCCTTCGTCAGCCGAACTTACTGCAAACGAACCGATTACAATCACATTTGTTAATAACGGAATACAGTCGTTAACAGATTTTGATATGTATTATTCGGTAAATGGCGGTGCGGAAGTTCACGAAACGCTGATTTTAACAGCCCAAGATGCTGTAACGGCAGGCAGTTCATATTCCTACACTTTCAATGCAAAAGCTGACTTTTCGGCAGTTGGCGAGTATCAAGTTACGGCGCGAGTGGAAAGCGCCGGCGATTACGACCCTGACAACAACACAGTTGCAATTACTGTAAAGCACACTGTTGCAGGAACTTTGCCGTTTTTTGACCCGATTGACGAAACTTTGTCCAACTGGGTAATAATTGACAAAAATGGCAGCGACGACATTATGGGCACATGGTCAGCATGGGCTGTTTATGATGCGGACTGGAATGTAAATGGATATTATGCGCTGTATTATTATATATCCGACCGTCCGGGCGATGACTATATGCGCACTGTTCGTCCTTATTATTTGGAAGCGGGCGACTATCATATCAGTTTTAAACAATTCCGTATGCATGAAGATTATCCCGAAACATTGAAAGTATGGTATGGCGCGTCGCCAGACGTAAATTCAATGTCTTTGCTTGAAACAATTCCGGTAGAGAATGTTAATGAGGCAAAAAAAATTGTAAATTTAAATAATACAACTGCGGGCAACTATTATTTTGCAATTCAGGCAGTTTCCGATGCCGATAGGTTCGGAATTGGGATTGACGATATTGAAATTGGTGCGGGACATCAGACTCCGCAGCCCGATATGTATGCCTATTCTCTGCAATTCAAAGCATATCAGTCGTGCGAACTTGCCCACGATTCGGCAGCGTTTGTTTTCTCCAACATGGGTGATGTTGGGTCGCTGGCATCTGTAATAGACATCAAACACAAACTGGACGATGGCGCATGGCAGACGCAAACGCTCAGTTTTCCTAATTTGGAAGGTATTGACGGACTGAAAACAGGCGAAGGAATGATTGTCTTTTTCAAGGATTTAGACTTGTCTGCTTTTGGCGAACACACATTGACAGCCGTTGCGGAAACGCCAAATCAGGGAACACTGTACAACGATACCATTGTGAGTAAAATTACAAAAACAGAGCCTGTAAGCCATTTGCCTTACATTTACAACTTTGGCAATGCCGCAGATATTGTGGAATGGACTATGCTCACGCCTCTATCTTGGCGTTATGAAGAAGAACACATTGCGGCATGGGAACTTAATGAGCCGCTTATTTCAAAATGTTTTGAACTGACGGCAGGCGATTACGAAATAAACACCACCTTTACAGCAGGACTCTTTTTTTCAAGCGACTTTACCATTCCAAGCGACTTTATCATTACAATGGGGCAGCCGGGACTGTTCCCCGAAGAATGGACAGATACAATTGTTTATGAACGGGAAAGGAACACCTTAGGGCAAGACATTAGCGTAGTATATCCATGTAAAGTAATGGAGAATGGGATATATCAGTTTGCATACACGCTTTTGAGCGGCGATTTAAGCATCCGGAGTTTTGAACTTTCAAAAGTTCCGGCAAGTGTTGAACAGATTAACAACAAAGTTTTACTCACTCTTGCGCCTAACCCCGCTACAACGCAGGCAACAGTTAGCGCAAAGAACGATGGAATCATGCAGGTTACAGTGTCCGATTTGACAGGAAAAAGGCTTTTTGTTTCTCCCGAAAACCTCAATACCGCAATTTACAATATCGACATATCGCAAATGCCAAAAGGAGTTTATCTTGTAAAAATAATTACGGGAAACGCCTCAAATACGCAAACCAAAAAGTTGATTGTAAAATAGTTATATCGAAAATAAATAAATTTTGGGAACTCCTTTTTGTGAAAATTTTTTTTTCAACCGACAAACCCGCAATGTTTGTCGGTTTTTTTTGGGTTAATTTTAGGGAACGTTTTAAGCAGCGAGAGCAGAGACAAAGCAGATATTGAGCGAAAGCGAAATAGATGTTTTGGCTATGCCGAGTCGCGCAAAACGACTAAATTTATTGAACTCCTAAAAATTGATTATTTGATATTATTCTCCCACTTTGGCGGGACAATCTTTGCGTTAGGGTTTTTGAGACAGCCCCATACCTTTTGAGTAAAACGTATATACCTTTTGAATAAAATGTATATACCTTTTGAATAAAAAGTATATACCTTTTGAGTAAAAGGTATATACCTTTCAGTAAAAAGGTATATACCTTTCGGTAAAAAGGTTTATACCTTTCAGTAAAAAGGTATATACCTTTTGGGTAAAAAGGTTTATACCTTTCAGTAAAAAGGTATATACCTTTTGGGTAAAAAGTATATACCTTTTGAGTAAAAAGTATATACCTTTTTATGTAACATCATGACAGAGGGTGGCAAATCATATCCGAATAATACGCAAAATCGCCACCTGAAATCGTCCAGTATTCACTCAATTTTGAATAGGGGGCTTACTTTTTCAAAAACAAATCCGAAATGCCGTTATACACACCGGTCAATCACACGCCGTCCCGATTTTCGATTCAGGCAGTGCGCCTCTTGTTTGTAACGAGGGGCAAATGGTGAGATTCTGCAAGCGAAGGGCTGAAAGCCCGTAAATCAATAGCGCAGGGCAACGCCCTGCCGAAGAAGAATGTACGATGAACAAGCCCTGAAAGGGCGAAATCAGTGTTATGAGATTACGCCCCGTCAGGGCTTCGGGAATTGATGGGGGTAGCGCCCAAACCACAGGGCGTTGCCCTGTGCTGTTGTACGGCGGGCTTTCAGCCCTTCGCTCCGTAAAAAAACTTTTTTCATTGTGTGCGCTTGGATATAGCGCCTCAAAAAAAGAATTAACCAAAAAAAAGAGCAAGAAAAACAGCCGATTGGGCTGCTTTTCTAAATTTATTGAACACTTTGCGTTCTCCCGCTTTGGCGGGACAAGTCTTACTCTTTATTCTTCTGAAACCTGCAAACTAAAAAAAGTGATGTTAAAAATAAAAATATAAGTAAAAAAATATTATCTTTGCAAATAAATCTTAAATCTCGAATTGTAAATTGTAATAATAACCTAATGAAGGCATTAATGTTAGGCTGGGAGTTCCCGCCGCATATTTTAGGCGGGTTAGGCACAGCGAGTTACGGACTTACAAAGGGTATGGCTCGGCAAGCGGACATGCAGATAACCTTTGTCATACCGAGGTCGCGCGGAGACGAGGACCAAAGTTTTCTGAAAATTATCGGAGCAAACAATGTTCCGGTTGTGTGGAAAGATAATTCGTGGGATTATGTTAATAGCCGTATCGGCAGTCAGATGCATCCCGACGAGTACTTCTGGCTGCGAAACGGCATCAAGTACGACTTCCGGCGCATCGGCACCAACGACCTTGGCTGCATTGATTTTTCGGGGCGTTACCCCGACAATCTGTTAGAGGAGATTTCCAATTACGAAGCGGTTGTGAGCGTTCTGGCACATCAACTTGACTTTGACCTTATCCATTCGCACGACTGGCTGACCTACCCTGCCGGCGCCTTTGCAAAGCAAATCAGCGGGAAACCACTCGCTATACACGTTCACGCTACGGATTTCGACCGCTCGCGCGGCAATGTTAACCCTACTGTTTACGAAATAGAGAAGCGCGGAATGGACAACGCCGACCACATTATAACCGTATCGAACCTCACGCGCGACACGGTTATTGAAAAGTACCACCAACCGCCGCGCAAAGTTACAACCGTTCATAACGCAGTGGAGCCGCTTGAAAACATTGAACAATATACCAGAAAACCACGCGAAGATAAAATTGTAACTTTTTTGGGCAGGATTACCATGCAAAAGGGTCCCGAATATTTTTTGGAGGCTGCTCACAGCGTGCTGCAAAGTACAAAAAACGTACGTTTTGTGATGGCAGGCAGTGGGGATATGTACAACTCAATGGTAGAACTTGCTGCCCACAGGCGCATTGCCGACAAGTTTCACTTCCCCGGCTTCCTGCGCGGCAACCAGGTGCAACAAATGCTTGCCGAAAGCGACGTCTATATAATGCCGTCTGTATCGGAGCCGTTCGGGATTTCGCCCTTAGAGGCAATGCAGGTAGGAACGCCTACGATTATTTCTAAGCAAAGCGGCTGCGCCGAAATTCTCACCCACGCCATCAAAACAGATTACTGGGACATTGACGCAATGGCAGACGCTATTTATTCTATCGTTAAATATCCGGCAATGCACCGTCAACTGAGCGAGTTAGGCTGCGCCGAAGTAAAAGGCATTACATGGTACGATGCAGGACTAAAAGTGAGGAAAATATACAATTTGCTGCGCAATTAATAATTATTAGATATACTCAATTCTGAAAACTGTTCACCAAGTAACGAGTGTTTGGAGAACTCGCATTTTTCATATATTTTTGCACCCTTACAATGCTAACAACTTTTATTCAAAAATAAAACAATTAAATAAGTGAGGAAAGGAAATCGTTATGCAAATAAAACGCCTTTTTGATATTCTGGAGAATTATTTGGAAAATTATCCGACTCAGGATGCCGCTTTGGTATCGAAAGTTAATGGTAAGTGGGAAAAGATTGGCATTCAGCAGTATGTTGAGCGTACCAACCTGTTAAGTTTAGGGATGTTAGCCTTAGGCATTGGAAAAGGCGACCGCGTTGCTATCGTTACAGGCAATCGCCCCGAATGGAACATGCTCGACTTTGCGGTGATGCAGACAGGGGCAGTAAGCGTCCCTATCTATCCAACTATAAGCGCGGAAGATTATGAACACATTCTGAACCACGCCGAAATGAAGATGCTGATTTTCGACAGCAAACTTATATGGCAAAGGATTGAAAATATCCTGCCTGAGGTGAAAAGTTTGCAACACGTATACACAATCAGCGATTTGGGAACAGGACATCGGCTGCTTGCCGACATCGAGGAAACGGGACGACAAAATGCGGATTTTAAAAAACTCGATGACATAAAAAAATCAATAGACGAGCACGCGCTCGCAAGCATCGTCTATACAAGTGGAACAACAGGCAAGCAAAAAGGTGTGATGATGAGCCACTATAACATTGTAAACCAACTGATTAACCTCGATGAAATTCCCGCAAAATGGTCAAACAAAGCCCTCAGTTTTTTGCCATTGTGCCATTCCTACGAAAGAATGCTGGTTTATCTGTACCAATACCTCGGCATGTCGGTATATTATGCCGAAAGTTTGGGGGCAATTGCCGAAAATATAAAGGAAATAAACCCCACAATGATGACTTGTGTGCCGCGACTGCTCGACAAGATTTACGATAAACTTTATCTCGCAGGGAAGAACCTGAAATTTCCACAGCGACAAATTTATTATTGGGCTTTCAATCAGGCAAATAACTACAAAATAGATGACCGTACCGCATTTGATAATTTCAGACATTCCATTGCCGACAAACTGGTATATTCAAAATGGCGCACCGCTCTGGGCGGCAACTTTGATATAGTAGTATCGGGTGGAAGCGCAATACGCAAGCAGGTAGCAGCGTTTTTCAGTGCAATAGGAATGCCCGTGTTTGAAGGATACGGACTGACCGAAACCTCGCCGGTGATTGCGGTGAGCAGGCGCGGAAAATATCAGCGAATGGCAGGCACAGTGGGCGTTCCTCTGCCCGGTGTTGAGGTCAAAATAACCGCAAACAATGAAATTATATGCAGAGGACACAACCTGATGATGGGATACTACAAAGACCCCGAACTCACAAAAGAAGTGATTGACAAAGACGGCTTCTTCCACACAGGCGACCTCGGGAAATTCACGCCGGAAGGACTGCTAATGGTTACAGGACGACTCAAAAGTCTGTTCAAAACTGCAATGGGAAAATACGTCAACCCCGAAGTAGTGGAAACAAAATTCAGCGAATCGCCATTCATTGCAAACATTCTGGTAGCAGGCGAAAATCAGAAATTTGCCGCAGCGCTGATTGTTCCCGACTTCGATAACCTGAAAGTGTGGTGCAAAAAACGAAACATTACTGCTAAAGACAGCAAAGAAATGGTTGAGAACAAAGAAGTGATTGAACTGTTTAAGAAAGAGGTAAAAGAATACAATGCGCACCTGGGCGACTACGAGCAAATCAAAAACTTCAGACTTATATCAGACGAATGGACACCCGAAAATTTCCTCAGCCAAACGCTGAAAATAAAACGAAAAGTACTGATGAAACATTATGAAAAAGAAATAGAAATATTGTTCAGGTAAATTGTAAGAAAGCACAATAAAAAATTCTGCAAATCTAACCGTTTAAATCTGCCTCAACGAGTTTGGTAGTGAACCCGGCGGGATTCTAACCCACGACCTTCAGAACCGGAATCTGACGTTCTATACAACTGAACTACGGGTCCTTTCGATTCCTGCAAACTTCTAAAACATATAACGAAATTACTTCTTCTGCCACATTCACATCGCGATACTGTCGGCGTATGAATAACTGAAAATTAAAACCGTCAAAAGAAGTCCGATTTTTAGGAGTTTGTTTAGGATTGAAAAAAATCAGCGTCATCTAAAAAATGCAACTGATTTTTCTGTGGACCCGGTTGGGCTTGAACCAACGACCCCCTGATTATGAGTCAGGTGCTGCTAACCAACTGAGCTACGGGTCCCGATAAATAACTTTATTAGCGGGTGCAAAATTACTAAAAATTTTTATTCCTGCAAAAAAAATAACAAAAAATGATAACTTGCGGAATTTCAACGGAATAAATCTTGATTAGAGAGCGTTTTTTTTCATCAATAATCAACAAGAACACCTGCAAAATACACAGTCATTGCGAGGCGAGCCTGCGATGACTGTGTGTTTTTGGTATTTTCACTGAAATTTGAAACAGTTTATAAATTTTTCATTTTCCTTATTGCTTCCAGCGCTTCGTCCGGGCTTGGCACCATTCCGCCGAGCCGTCCGTAAAATTCTACGGGAACTTTGCCGTTAACCGCGAGGCGCACATCTTCTACCATTTGTCCCGCGCTCAGTTCTACTGTTAGAAATCCCTTTACTGTGCCTGCCAGACGCTGAATTTCTTTTGTTGGGAAGGGGTAGAGCGTAATCGGGCGTATCAGCCCTACTTTTAAGCCTTCGGCGCGGGCAAGTTCCACCGCCTTCTGGCTAATACGCGCAGTAGAGCCAAAGGCAACAATCACATAGTCGGCATCTTCGCACATAAAATTTTCGAAGCGCACTTCGCGCTCTTCAATTTCTCGATATTTTGCCTGCAAGTGCGTGTTTATTTTTTCCATTTCGGCAGGGTCAAGGCACAGCGAAGTAATCACGTTGCGCTCGCGTCCGTCAGGTTTGCCGAGTGTTGCCCAAGGGTATTTTTCGGCGATTTCTTCGTTTGTAAGGCGTTTTTTATAGGGCGGCAGCGCCACTTTTTCCATCATTTGTCCAATAACTCCGTCAGCCAGAATGAGTGCGGGAGTGCGATATTTAAATGCTAATTCAAATGCTAAATCCATAAAGTCAGCCATTTCCTGCACGCTTGCCGGGGCGAGTGTTATGAGTTTGTAGTCGCCATGTCCGCCGCCCTTGACGCTCTGAAAATAGTCGGCTTGCGAGGGCTGAATAGTGCCGAGACCGGGTCCACCGCGCATCACGTTAACCATCACGCAGGGCAGTTCGGCAGCAGCAATGTACGACACGCCTTCCTGCATCAAACTCATTCCGGGCGACGATGAGGAGGTCATCACCTTTTTGCCGCAACCCGCGCCGCCATATACCATATTGATAGACGCCGTTTCGCTTTCGGCTTGCAGAACGACCATCCCTGTGCTGTTCCACGGCTCAATGTCCATCAGCGTTTCCCTAATTTCCGACTGCGGAGTAATAGGATACCCAAAGTACCCGTCGCAGCCGCAACGCACTGCTGCCTCGGCAATTGCCTCATTGCCTTTCATCAGGCGAACTTCCTGTTCTTTTTTTTCCATATATTATAAAAGGTGTTTTTATATTATTTTACTGAAAAGTTAACAACAATCCCAGTAAAATCAAACTTTTGCAAAATCTTTGTTCTTCAAATCGGTTTTGTCAATAAAAAAATTTATGACCCCGCAGTCGCCAATCATTATGCTATCAATGCTATCTATTTGCAGCACAGAGACATCGTTGTTTGCCTCTTCGCGCGGGTCGGATTGCGTAAAATACGAGTAGCCGCCGATTTTATGACCGCCATTATAGTCATTGTTCAAGAAAAGGTTAAATTCTTTTTGTTGCTTTTCACGCTGCCTGTTCTATTTTTACTCTGTACACGGTTATACATGCGTCCGGACAGACACAAGCGCACGCGGCGCAACCTGTGCAGGCATCGGGGTTGAGCATGTAAGAATAGTTGTAGCCCTTGGGGTTCGCTTCTTTTGACATTGCTAAAACATCTGTCGGACAAGATATTACGCACAAGTCGCAGCCTTTGCAGTGTTCGATATCTACTGTTATCGCTCCTTTTATTTTTGCCATTTTGTTTAAGTGTTTTTATGAATCACGTTTTAGATTTACGATTAATATTTTTATTATTTGTATGATTTTCAATGCTTTACACTAAAAAAAAGATTTTTAATACTACAAATAATAAATGATTGTAAAAATACGGATTTTTTTTGGAAAAACAAATCTGTTTCCTCTTTTTTTGTTGTGTTTTTTTTTTGAAATTAACGTTTTATTCAATAATAATAATAATTTTTATAATTTATAATATTACAATTTTATTTTTATTATATTGTAAAAAAATAATATATCTTTTAATGTAAAAAAAATAAAATAACACGCTGCAAAAAAGTTTTACAGCGTGTATCAACTAAAAATTAAAAACGAAAAATTAAACTTTGAATTATTGTCCCAGTGCGTTTATTTTCTTCACCGTTTCGTTGTATTCGTCAACCATATTAAGACGGTAATACACAAGTTTCAGATTTTCAAGATATTCTACCTCTTTGTCGTTGAGTTCTACGGCTTTTCGGAACAGTGGCATACTTTGTTGCACCAGATTTTCTGCCTTTTCCATTTCTGCATTGTATGCTTTGTTGTCTTTAATCTGGTTCGCATTTTCGTACAGTATAAGCGCCTTGTTGAATATCAAACGTCCTTTGCCGGCATAAGCGCCTGCCATATTGGGGTCAATTTCGAGCGACTTATTGAAATTGGCTTCGGCGGTTTCTATGTTGTTCATTTTTTCTTCGAGCAGTCCTTTCACGTAGTAATATTCGGCGATGTCCGGTTCGTTGGCAATTGCATCGTCAAGATATTTTACAGCCACTGTCTCCTGACCACTGAAGATGTAGTGGTTAATCAGATTTTGCAGAAACCAAGGCTCTTTGGGGAATGTGGAGAATCCGTCTTGCAGCGTTTTAACATAGCCGACCGTATCTTTAATCTCCCTATATTCATTGGACATTAATTGGTAGCAGGCGAGTTGTTCGTATTTGCTGCTAATAGACTTTTTGTACATTTCTATTGCCTGTTCGGGCATTTTTGCGTTGGATGCAGCCAGGGCAGCATAATATTGCAGCGCAAGAAAAACGGAGTCTTTTTGTAATCCGGAGCCTTCCATTATCGGCAAGTCGGGGATTTCAAGGTAGATTTTGAACACATGGTATGCCTCTTTGTAGTGTTTGTCGTCATACAATTCGGCTCCATAAATGTACAGATTTTGTTCGTTGTTGTAATACCCTTTCAGTTCGTTGACAATATCTTTGCGATATTTGTTTTTCACTTTCCCCTTTGCGTCAGGTATTTGCGCAAATTCGTCGGCTTTGAGGAAATAAGGGATAGACGCTATTATCGCCTCTCCTTTTTCGTTCTTGTTGTAGGGTTGTTTAAGCACTGCCTTTTTCAGCAAGTCCTCGTTGTGCTGTGCCTCAATAAAACCGGCAACGTACCATGTTTCTGCTTCGTTGGCAGTGTTTGGGTCGGCGAGCGCCTGCTTTATAAGTTCACGCGCCTCGCCAAAGGCGCCCGAAGTCGCTTTACTCTTGGCTTTAGACACGTTTGCCTTTTGTCCGTATGCGCCTGTAATGCCGATTAAAAGCGCAATAGATAAAATTATTTTCTTCATAAATACTGCTTTTTAAGATTATTTTTTGTTAAATTATTTTAGGATGCAAATATACATGAAAAAATTGTATATTGTTCAAAAAAATACAAAAAAATCAAAAAAAACAATGCAATTATTCTGTATTTTTCAGTAACTGATTATTGTTTCTCACTATTTATAAACAAAGATTTGTGCAAAAGTAACAAAAAATTTGCCTTAAATTTCTTTTTTTGGCGGCAAAGCAATCCGCCCCCGAAAAAAAAACGCAAACAACAAGCCCGAAAAACCGTGGGCTGTTTTCCTTATTTTCTTTTAATCGAATAAATTCCTATTATTAAACCATAGATAGAATAACAAATAACAAATTTTGCAAATAAAATTAATTCATTTATAAATTCCTTTCTACAAATGGGCAAATTACCTATGTTTGAGTTTGGAAGTCCGTCATCAAAATAGTATTTAATATTTGTCATCTGGCTCATAACGAACATTATTCCGTAAAATATGATAACTAACGAAAACATTACAAACAACCAAAGCAATATATTTTTAAAAATTGATTTTTTCATAATTTATCAAGAGCCAGAAACTCCCCTAATATTTGAAGATAGATTCAACCTCAGAATGCAACTTATTTAGGGTTACAAATAATTTTCAAAAAAATTGATTCACTGAAATGATAATTACAGGGAAAGGTTTTACCTTTGCAGCGTAAAAAACAGTTTTCTCAAATAATTATCAAAAAGTTAAATTTTTAAATTATTTGAAAGATGAA
>JAISWT010000099.1 GCA_031271005.1 Prevotellaceae bacterium
GATAACGTCAGCGGTTACAAAATCAAAATGAATGCCTCAACGGTATTGCACACCGCAGGTACGCCTGTCAATACTAACAACACGCCGCTCACCGTGCAATCGGGTTGGAACTGGCTCGGTTACACTGCGCAGGGCGTTCAGAGTGTTACACAGGCATTCTCAGGCTTGCAGCCCGTCAATGGAGACTTGCTAAAAGACCAAAGCTCTTTTGCAACCTTCGACAACGGAAGTTGGAACGGAAGTTTGACCGCCGTTCAGCCCGGCAAAGCGTATATTTATCAGTCGAAAGCCGCAACGCCAAAGACTTTTACTTATCCGCAGGTTGCCGCCCCGTCCGGTGCGCAAAATTACAATTTGCGCAGTATGGCATATACGTCCGCCGTAAGCGCGTTCAATCCTGTTTCGCCCAATATGTATGAACATAATATGAATGTGATTGCTATTGTAAAAGACGGCACAGAAACGCTCACTGACGTAGAACTTGGCGCATTTGTTGGTAGCGAATGTCGTGGAACACATACCGCAAATGACAACGGCGTGATTTTCCTCACCATAGCAGGCGAACAGAACGGTACAGTTGTTGATTTGAAAGTGGCAAAAGCAAACAGCGAAATTATCAACGTATCGCAAACGCTCGTATTCACAATAGACGCACTGACAGGAACGCTCGCAAGTCCGTATGTAATTCAAATCGAAGGCACGGGCATAAACGATGTTTCGGCAGGCAAAATAAGGCTGTATCCGAATCCTGTAAAAGAGGAATTGATGATTGACTTTGGAAAACTGACTGTTGAAAATGTCGAAGATGTCGAAATATACGATATTTCGGGCAAAAAGATAAATAATTATCAGGTATCAAATAACAGTTATCAATTAAAAATCAATGTTTCCTCCCTGCCCGCAGGCGTGTATTTCGCGAAAGTGGGAAATTACAGAGAGAAATTTGTAAAGAAATGACGTCTCATCATTGACCTGACATCACTGGGGGACTGCATCAAAAGTCCGACAGCACACAGAGAACACTGATTCGCAGAGAACGCAGATTTTAATACATTGATTATCAATAAATTAAAATCTGCGTTTTTTATATGCAACATCTACCATCGATGCTACTTACCTCAATGACTATCCAAGTTTCTATGTTGTGTGCTACAATTCTCCTTTTTACGCATCAGCGCGATTGAGAACCAGCGGAAATTTTTATGTTGTTAACAGTTCTACGGAAACGAAGCGGTATTATGTTGGAGTAGGTCGTTTTCAGATAAAACTCGGTACGCAACATATCTACGAGGGCAACTCGCTAATATATGTTCCTATGCAATCCAATTTTGTTTTGAACGCTACGCCCCTTTCGGCAGCCATGAATTTGTATTCCAATTAAAAAACTGCGTAACAGGGAGGCAGTTTTCTGCGTGTAAACATTCTATTTCTATGAAATGGAATGTTTTTTTGTATACCGGAAAATCAAGGTACGGGAGTATCCGTTAATAATTATACAGGTTTTGTAAAATTTACTGAAAAAAACAGACAAAAAATTTTATTGCTTCTTGCCTGCAAAAAAAGCGCAAAAACGAAAACTGTACTGCCCGATTTTTTTATTACTTTTGCATAAAATTTTTAAATAACAATTATGCGCCCGCTTACCCCCCAAGAAATAGAAATGCTGCTTGCACGTGGCTGCACGGCTGAAAATTGGCAAAATATTGCTGTCGATGATGAGTTTTTGCCGGATTTTTTGCAGAACGTGCATTTTTCCGGTGAAATTTCGCTCGGAAAGCACGAAAAAATTTTCACTTTGCGCGGTGGAATTACCAAACATTCAGGGATTTACAACTGCCATTTGCACAACGTTGCAGTGGGAAATGACATTTATATTAACGGCATCCATAATTACATTTCCAATTATATTATTGAAAATGAGGCGTTTGTAGAAAATTGCAATTCCATTTTTGTTGACGGCAAAAGCGCCTTTGGCAATGGCGTGCCTGTTGCAGTTATTAATGAAAACGGGGCGCGGGCGATTCCTGTTTTTGAAAAACTCTCTGCTGCATTGGCTTATATGCTTGCCTTGTATCGCTGTAAAACGAAGTTTATCGCCGCAACAGAGCGTCTTATAGCCGACTTTACAGAGCAGCAAAGGTCGGAGAAAGGAAAAATCGGCAGAAACGCCAAAATAGTCAACTGTGGCAATATCATTAACGTCAAGATAGACGAAAACGCAGAACTTCAATCAGTTATAAAACTTGAAAATGGCAGCATCGGCAGCAGTTGTTTTGTGGGTGAGGGCGTACAGGCAAAGGATTTTATTTTTTGCTCTGATGCAAAAATAAGCGGCGCGGCAAACATTGAGCGTTGTTTTGTGGGCGAGGCGACACAGATTGACAAGGGTTTTTCGGCTGTAAATTGCGCGTTCTTTGCTAACTGTCAGATGTTTAACGGCGAAGCGGTATCTGTTTTTGCCGCTCCGTACACGGTGTCGCACCACAAATCCACCTTGCTTATTGCGGGTTATTTTGCTTTTCTCAATGCCGGCAGCGCAGCCAATCAGAGCAATCACATGTACAAATCAGGCGCTGTACATCAGGGAGTTATGGAGCGCGGCACAAAATTATCCAGCAACTCATACATTGCATTTCCTGCCCACGCCGCCCCGTTTACAACCATTCTGGGAACGCACAAAGCGCATTTTGATACCGCCGATTTCCCATTCTCCTATATTGTTGAAAATCAGGGCGAAAGTTATCTTATTCCTGCCATAGCATTGCACAGCAGCGGCATTGTGCGCGATACTCAAAAATGGAAAAAGAGAGACCTGCGAAAAACTGCCGAAAATATAGATTTGATAAATTTTGAACTACTAAATCCTTTTACCATTGGAAAAATTTATAAAGCGATTGGAATTTTAAAAAAACTTTTGCACGAAAATAAAAATGCAAAAATTATTTATTTTCACAATGTTAAAATAAAAAAAACTGCGGCGGAAAAAGCATTGGAAATATATTGGAATGTAATTTATTATTTTATTGAAAATCAAATTTTTAAGGTTCAAAAAAACATGTCTGCGAATCTTGTTGAGCGGCTTTCGCATTACACAA
Organism: Prevotellaceae bacterium; assembly: GCA_031271005.1. GTDB lineage: Bacteria > Bacteroidota > Bacteroidia > Bacteroidales > Paludibacteraceae > WRGS01. The sequence continues at coordinate 3,096 of JAISWT010000099.1, forward strand.
CGCAGGAAAATGATGACCTTCTTGACCAACCTGCTGCGTGGCTCGATTTGGCAGGACTGATTGCTCCGAAAGTGGAAATAGAAAAGGTGATTGAGGATGTTGAAAACGGAAATTGCACCTTGCAAAACATTCAAAATCAATTAGTTAGCATTTTCAATAATTACAAAACAAACTCTATGAAATGGACGGTGAGTTTAGTAGAGAAACTGCTGAACAAAAAGGCAAATGATTTTACCAAAGATGATATTGAAAATTTGCAAGCCAAGTCATCTGTCGGCAGCCGGTCGCTTCACAATGCGTGGATAGCCGATGCCGAGAAAGAATTCAACTCCGATGCAAAAATAGGCTATTTTTCGGGCGACTTTGAGCAGGTTAGAGGCGCTTTCAAAAAAGAAGATTTTATTAATCAATTGAACAACAACATTTTATCATAAGCAAAATGACAAAAATAACTTTATCTAACATGGAATTTCGTGCGTTCCATGGTTGCCTGCAACACGAAAAAGTCTTTGGCAATCAGTTTCTCGTTTCCGTAACGATGTATTACGATGGAGAGAAGGCGCAAATGTCTGATAATCTTGATGATGCAGTCAATTATCAGTTAGTTTACAACATTGTAAAAACGGAAATGGGCACACCATCAAACTTAATTGAAAATGTTGCCTGTCGCGTTCTTAATACATTGAAAGCCAATGTTATAGGTGTGAAAAAATGGGAAATTGAACTCTCAAAACTAAATCCCCCTTTGGGCAACAAAATAGAAAAAGTATCAGTCTTTTTAGAATCATAAAACAAAATATGGGTGAAAAGCATTATTTTCAAATACCTGTCAGTGAGGCGCTTCCGCTAATACAGTGGCTGTTCTTTTTCAAGGCGTGGCGGCTTACCGGCGCTTTCAGCAGCGAAAAAGAGGCGCAAAAGGAACAAATTAAACGCGAGGCAAACGAACTGCTCGGAAAAATAATTAAAGATAATTTGCTGCAAATCAATGCGTTTGTGGGGATATTTCCGGCTCGCTCCGATGACGAAGACATTTGCATTTGCGTTGAAAATCAGGAAATCAGACTGCCCGTACTCAGGCAGCAGCAACCCGCGTCAGACGGTTTTTGCTATAGTTTGAGCGACTTTTTAAAGCCCAAAGACGACCACGCAGGCGTTTTTGCTGTTACGGTAGCAGGCGCGGAAAAAATGGCAGAAGAGTTTCAAAATGCAGGCGACTCTTACAACTCAATTTTAATTAAAACATTGGCTGACAGATTGGCAGAGGCGGCTTCACAGTACTTGCATTACAAAGTGCGCACAGAAATATGGGCTTATGCGCAAAACGAAAGTTTCGACATTGCACGCCTGCTCAAAGACGATTATCAGGGCATTCGACCCGCAGTGGGCTATCCTTCGCTGCCCGACCAGTCAATTATTTTTGACCTCGATAAAATCATTAATTTCAATAAGTTAGATATAAAATTGACAGAAAACGGAGCGATGATTCCCAATGCCTCCATTTGTGGGCTGTATTTTGCGCATCCAAGCGCGAAATATTTTATGGTAGGAAAAATTGACACGACACAAGTTGCCGACTATGCACGCCGCAGAGGAAAAACGCTTGACGAAATGCGTAAATATCTGACTGTCAATCTGTAAGATTTATTCAAGCATCAAATTTAAAACAGGTTGACGCTCCGGAAAAATTGCCGCAATATCAGGCGAAAATTCGCTCGTTCTGAATCCGAAAAGTAACCTGCAAAGCGTTCTGTTATTGACAGTTAAAACATCATCGCTGAAAAGCGCATCATTATTTTTTGAAAAATTAAGGCTCAAAACATTTCCGGTTCTTTGCTTGAACAGATTGAACAAAAAATGTGGAGCAATCAGTTGCGCCATACCCGCAATATCGGTTTTCGGAGGGCGGCGGTCATACTCCCAGTCGGAAACAATTGCCTGAAAATCAGCATATTCCTTTTGTATGCAAAAATCCTTTTCGCGATAAATGCTGTTAAATTCGGCATAGGCGCTCACAAGGGTTGGGTTGCCGTCAACAATATTTCCTAACGGGATAATTTCATCGTGTTTTTCAAAAACCTGCTCGTAATTGAACTTTTGATAGTAAGGATACATTTTTTTACTCGCAGGAATCAGAATTGCAAGCGGAATATTTCGCGCTCGCATAACTCTGTACGAAAAGGTAAGCATTCGACACATAATCCCTTGTCGGCGATGCATCGGCAAAGTTGCCAAGCCGGACAAGTAGTAGCACTGCATGCTGTCGCCACAAAACCGAAAATCGTAAGGATTCATAAAGAGCATTGCTACTATTTTTCCTTGAACCCTGAAAACCAGCGTGTTATGAGGCACAAAATAATGCGAAAAATACAAATCTACAAAAAAATCCGTATCTTTAAATACAATTTTCCAAATTGCCTTCAATTGGCTTATGTCTTGTTTGGTAGCAAAATCAAGCATTGTTTTTATGTGAGATGTTAAGGTTATGAAGGCAGTTACAAAGTATAAAAAGTTAAGTAATTTTTTATACCATATAAAAGCAGCAATATTATAATACTTTAATAATCACATAGTTATAAACGTAATAACTATGTTTTATCCGATTGTTGCTTTTCTTTTTCTTTTTCGGCGTTTTCGTTCATCGCCATCAATTCGTCTCCGCGCGAAATCCACGGTCGTTTTCCGAATATTTTTTCAAGGTCATCGGCAAAAATCACTTCCTTTTCAATCAGCAAGTTGGCAAGTTGATTATGTCCTTCTGCGTTTTGGCGCAGAATTTCTTTTGCGCGTTCATACTGCTCGGCAACAATTTTTTTCGCTTCGTTGTCTATCAATTCGGCGGTCTTTTCGCTGTATGGTTTTGTAAATCCATAATCCGATTGCCCCGAACTGTCGTAATAACTCATGTTTTCAAGTTCTTTGCTCATTCCGTAGTACGCCACCATTGCGTATGCACGCTTTGTTACCTGCTCGAGGTCGCTGAGGGCGCCGGTCGAAATTTCGCCCAGAAATATTTCCTCAGCAGCGCGTCCGCCAAGCGTGGCGCAGAGGTCATCTTTAATATGGTCAATATTAGTGAGTTGTCGCTCTTCGGGGATGTACCACGCCGCGCCGAGTGCGCTGCCGCGCGGCACGATTGTAACTTTCACTAAGGGGTTGGCATACTGCGTCTTCCAACTTATTGTGGCGTGTCCTGCTTCGTGAAAGGCGATAGATTTTTTTTCGTGCAGAGTAGTGATTTTAGTCTTCTTTTCCAGTCCGCCTACAATTCTGTCTACGGCATCCATAAAGTCCTGTTTATCAACAGTTTTCTTGTCGTGTCGGGCTGCAATCAGAGCCGCTTCGTTACACACGTTGGCAATGTCGGCGCCGGAGAACCCCGGAGTCTGTTTTGCCAGAAAATCGATGTCGAGGCTGTCGGCAATTTTAAGAGGACGGAGATGTACCTGAAAAATTTCCTTACGCTCCTGAATATCAGGTAAATCCACGTGTATTTGCCTGTCAAATCTGCCTGCCCGCAACAACGCCTTGTCCAAAATATCGGCGCGGTTAGTTGCCGCAAGAATTATGATTCCGCTATTTGTACCAAAGCCGTCCATCTCGGTAAGCAGTTGATTAAGAGTGTTTTCGCGCTCATCATTGCCGCCATATCTGGCGTTGCCGGTGCGCGAGCGACCCACAGCATCTATTTCGTCAATGAAGATAATGCACGGCGACTTATCCTTTGCCTGACGGAAGAGGTCGCGCACACGGCTGGCGCCCACTCCCACAAACATCTCCACAAAATCTGACCCCGAAAGGGAGAAAAACGGAACATCTGCTTCGCCGGCTACTGCCTTGGCAAGCAAGGTTTTACCCGTTCCCGGAGGACCCACAAGCAGCGCGCCCTTGGGTATTTTGCCGCCAAGTTCGGTGAATTTTTTCGGGTTCTTGAGAAATTCTACAATCTCGACCACCTCCTGCTTTGCTCCGGCAAGTCCGGCAACATCTTTAAAAGTGATTTTGTTTTTGTCATCTTTGCCGTTAAAGATTTGCGCCCGCGACTTGCCGACCCCGAAAATGCCGCCCGCGTTGCCCCCCATAGAACCCATCATTTTGCGGTTCAGAAGCCAGAAAAGGAACACTATAAGAACGGCTGGCAAAATCAGAGAAATAACGTCCCAATATTTGGTCTGCTCTTTGTACGCAATCGCGCCGCTGAATTTGCCCTCGGCTTTTGCCTTGTCCGTAAGTTTGGTAAATTCTGTTATCGAAGGAATTTTAACGGTGATGAAAGCGCCTTTGTCGCTGTTGAAATTCTCCATTTTGCCGAAAATAGCCTCCACCGAATCCTTCTTTATTTCGGCTTCGAGGGTCGACAGCGTCGGCATAGGATACACCACGATGTTGTCAATAATGCCGCGACTCAAATAATTTTCAAAAACTGTGTAAGATATTTCGCGCTTCAAGCCCGCTTTATCCCGATTGCTGAACAAGAAAAAAGCCAAACCACCAACAAGTATAAGGTAAAACCAAGTAGGGTTGAATTTTGGAGGTTTAGTGCCGTTAGACGGGTCATTAGGTTGCGCTTTGCGTTTGCCTGTTTCCATTATGTTAAATTGCGAATTAAAGGATTGTAAATAACTGTAAAACAAATCGGAAATTTCAAATTTTAATATGTTAAATATCTGATTCCAAAGTATTTATAAAATAATAAATTTGAATTGCTAAAAATGCACAGTCTTTGGTATTAATAACTTGTGTACCTGCTGAAACATTGTTGTCTGCGCTTTTTATTAAAATTTTATTTACTCTTTTTTTTCAAAAATGAAAATTTATTATTGCCTGAATTTCAATGATTTACAAGAATAAAATCCCTGAAAAATACAATCATTAATAACTCCTTTTATTAAATATAAAAAAATATGGACTGCAAAAATAATATAAATTTTTGATTTAAATCCAAATTCCGCGTTAGGATTTACAATAATTAATTTCTCCGTTAGAAAATCAATATCAACAGAAAAATGACAACGTTCAGTATTCATTAATTCAGTAACCTCTGCTCACTCTGCCTACTGGCGCCGAACGGCTAAATTTATTGAAACATATAAAATTAAGTCAATTATAAAATATTAGAATAAAGAACTTTTCTGAAAACTAACAACTGATTACTGAATACTATCTTTGTTCTTTTTAAAAAATAATGACCGAAGAGAGAATTTTTTTCGCTTTTTAATGAACAATTTTAACTTAAATTTTGTTGTAATTCAAAGATAATTTTAAACTTAAAAACAAAATAAAAAATGGGAAAAACAGTTTTAATTTACGGTTCAACCACGGGCAACACAGAAAGCGTGGCAAAGCAGATTGCTAAAAAGTTATCAGACAAGGATTTAACACTTATTGATGTTTCGCGTATCAAGTCGCCGGACGAGTTGGACAAATATGACGGATACATCTTGGGCGCTCCTACAGCGGGTTATGGCGACTTGCAGGAAGACTGGAACGACTTTTTGCCACAACTGCAAAAGTTGAACCTCGCAGACAAAAAAGTTGCAATATTCGGGCTGGGCGATGCCGCAGCATATCCGGAAACCTTTGTTGACGGGATAGGATTCCTCTATGATGCAATAGTTCAGGCTGGAGCAAGCGTTGTAGGTCAAGTGCCTACTGACGATTATGAATATGATGACTCAACGGCTGTACGCGATGGACAGTTCGTAGGATTGCCGCTTGACGAGGATAACGACAGCGATAAAACCGAGGAAAGAATAAACTCTTGGATAGAGAAAATCAAAGCAGAGTTTTAATTTGCTCTTAACTTTTTAAAATAAAATCGGCGCATATTTTCTTTGCGCCGATTTTTTTTGTTTTAACAAATTTATTCGTTTTATGATAACGAATAAGGAAAAACAGGATACCTAAATATCAATCCGCAGGGTTGAAACTTTTATAAGTTATTAATTTCTTATCACTTAATTATTAATTTTATTTTACTAAACTCTAACTCGCCCAACGTAAGAGGCTGTCTCAAAAACCCTTTGCGCACTCCCGCTTTGGCGGGACAAGTCTTGCGAAACCTACCGCTTTGGCGGGATAAATATTGCGTCCCTTGCGGTTAAATATTTTTTACCGCAAAGAACGCAAAGGATTACCGCAAAGAACGCAAAGATTGTCCCGCCAAAGTGGGAGAATCATATCAAATAATCAATTTTCAGGAGTTCCCGTTTATAAAAAATACTTTTGAGACAGCCCCCTACAACGCCTTTTGTCTATGCTCTATCAATAATTATTCACTATTCACTATTCACTATTCACTATTAATTATTAATTATTAATAACTAAACTCTAAACTCTAAACTCTACTAACTACTAACTGTACATTCTTTCCTGTGCCGCTTTAACATCTTCACTGTCAATATATTCATCGAAAGTCATTTGCTTGTCGATGATTCCGTTCGGAGTAAGTTCAATAATGCGGTTGCACACGGTATCCATAAATTCGCGGTCGTGCGAGGCGAGCAAAATATTACCTTTAAAAGCAGTCAATGTGTTGTTGAAGGCTTGTATCGACTCCAAGTCAAGATGGTTTACAGGCGAATCGAGCACCATCACGTTCGCATTTGCAAGCATCATACGGATAATCATACAGCGCATTTTTTCGCCGCCACTCAATACGCGCGACTTTTTATAAACCTCTTCGCCCGAAAACAGCATCTTGCCCAGATAACTGCGCAAAGTAGATTCGAGCGTGTCGGAAGAGAACTGCGCAACCCAGTCCAACAAATTCAAATCGCTGTTGAAAAACGCCGAATTATCGAGTGGCAGGTAAGCCGAAGTAATTGTTACGCCCCAATTATATGCCCCCGCAAAGTTGCTGTCGTTTCCATTGATAATCTCAAAGAATGCTGTCATTGCCCGTGCATCGCGACTGACGAAGGCAATTTTGTCGCTCTTTTCCACGTTGAAAGTAATGCCCGAAAAGAGTGTCGTGCCGTTATCAAGTTTCTTTTCCAAGTTGCTGATTTCGAGCACCATATTTCCGGGCTCGCGCTCGGGAGTAAAAATAATGCCCGGATATTTGCGCGTTGACGGTTCTATCTCTTCAACGTTCAGTTTCTCAAGCATTTTGCGGCGGCTGGTTGCCTGTTTCGACTTGGCTACGTTGGCGCTGAAACGGCGGATAAACTCCTCCAGTTCCTTGCGCTTTTCGTCTGCCTTTTTGCTTTGCATCTGTTGCTGGCGCAGTGCAAGTTGGCTCGACTCGTACCAAAAAGAGTAATTGCCGGCAAAAAGTTTCACCCTTCCAAAGTCAATGTCAACAGTGTAAGTACTTACAGCATCGAGAAAGTGACGGTCGTGCGAAACCACAAGCGCCGTATTTTCGTAGTTCGCCAGATAATTTTCCAGCCATATTACCGTTTGCACGTCCAAGTCGTTGGTTGGCTCGTCAAGCAGCAAGTTGTCGGGCTTGCCAAACAATGCTCTGGCAAGCAGCGCTTTAACTTTTTCTTTGCCGCTGAGACTTTTCATCTGCGAATAATGATTTTTTTCGCCAATGCCCAATCCGCTCAGCAGTGTAGCGGCATCGCTTTCGGCGGTCCAGCCGCCAAGTTCGCCAAACTGCTCTTCGAGTTCGGAGGCACGGATACCATCTGCTTCCGAAAAATCTTCCTTCAAATATATGGCATCTTTTTCTTCGCTAATTTTCCACAGTATCTCGTTGCCGCGCATAACTGTTTCTATAACAGAGAGTTCATCGTACTCAAAGTGGTCTTGCCGCAAAACCGAAAGCCGCTCGCCCGGTCCGAAAACAATTGTGCCGCGCGTGGGGTCAAGGTCGCCACTGAGAATGCGCAAAAGAGTGGATTTACCCGCGCCATTAGCGCCTATAATACCGTAGCAATTGCCTGCGGTAAATTTTAAATTGACATCGGAAAACAGCACGCGCTTACCGAACTGTATCGCTAAATTATTTACTGAAATCATTAATTGTTTAGAAGTTTTAAAGTCCGAATACGTAAATATTGGAGATTTTTAAAATTAAATTTTTTCTAATGGGGACTTCTAAAAATTAGATTATTTTAGGCGGGCAAGTTTTCAAAAGCGCAGTTTACTAATGTAAATGAGCATTTTGAAAATGAAGCCCAACGACAAATAAGCAATTTTTAGGAGT
>JAISWT010000240.1 GCA_031271005.1 Prevotellaceae bacterium
AAGGACTGCAAAAGTAAGCCTTTTTTTTATTCCCTCCAAATATTTTATGAAAAAAATATTGACTTTTTTTATTTAACACTGATTACCAACTACTTAAAACGAAAAAAAAATTGAAAAAAACTTAATTGTTAAACGATAAATTACAAAAATGAGAAGAAAAAGATAGAAAAAAAGGGGGAATTTTACAAAAAATAGTATGTGATTATGAAAAATTTTGGTTAATTTTGTGAAAAAAATGGTTGAAAAAGATTACTTCATAAGAACATTGAATACGTTTCTTCAAAAACTATCGGAATACATCAGCGGAGGAACGAGCGCTGAAGTGTCCGAAGAAATGATACGCGATTTTTACACGGAACTGTTCCAAAAGAGCCGTGATTTTTTCGTGGAGTCTGATTTTAATACAAGTATCAGCGCCTTCAACGAAGACTGTGTTTGTGAAAAAGCAAAGGCGCTGGCTGATATTTTTTACATTGAAACAATGAAATCAACGAAGGAAAAAAAAGTCTCTTTTGCCAAAAAATCACTCGAAATGTTTCGTTATTACGAACAAAAATCCTCTGTTTTTGATTTATCAGTCTTTAATAGAATAAATAATTTAACTCAAATTATAGAAAATGAATAGGTAATTTTGATATTCAATTAGTTATCAAATGAAACAAAATATCAATGTTCATTGAAAAAGTACAAAATTAATAGCAATTTAGTGCGCTTTTTTCGCGGGGGAAAATGAATTTAGCCCACATTTCGTTCGTTGGCTTGTTTTTCTGTGCGCTTTGCAAGGTGCAATCCGTCAGTTTTGTTAAACTCTCCCCCATTTTCGGGATACGCATTTGTAAATTTTTGTAATGCTGTTTGTAAAAATTTTGTAAATTTGCGCTGCAATATAATTGGGCAAAAATAATAACATAACTGATGAAAAAAATAACAGTAGCAATAGACGGCTTTTCGTCCTGTGGCAAAAGTACGATTGCCAAAAGTCTGGCACGGCAAACGGGCTATATTTATGTTGATACGGGCGCAATGTATCGTGCCGTTGCGTTATTTGCAATGGAAAACGGCTGGATGACCGACAATTACATTGACACAGCACAGTTGCAAAAGCATCTCTCGCAAATACAAATTTCGTTCAAGACAAACGAATCGGGCATACAGGAAACTTATTTGAATGGCAAAAATGTGGAACAGGAAATTCGCTCACTCAAAGTCGCCAATGGCGCAAGCAGGATAAGCGCCTTGGGTTTTGTCAGGCAGGAACTGGTTAAGCAGCAGCAACTTATGGGTATCGGGAAGGGCATCGTGATGGACGGGCGCGACATCGGTACAGTGGTTTTTCCCCGCGCCGATTTGAAAATTTTTGTAACCGCTCGTCCCGAAGTGCGTGCACTGCGCAGAATGAAAGAGTTGCAGGCAAAAGGCGAAAATCCTACCTTTGAACAAGTGCTTGCCAACGTCCGCGAGCGCGACCTGCGCGACACAACACGCACCGAAAGCCCTTTAAAACAGGCAGAGGACGCTATCTTAATTGATAACTCAAATATGACAATAGACGAACAGCAAAAATTGGTTTTAAATTTATTTAACCAAAAGGAGATTAATGGTTAGTGGTTAATGGTTAGTGATTAGTGGTTAGTGATAAATTTTTATATATATTTTAAGAAATTGTTAATGCTTAATTAGAAAAACCTTGTTTTAATTCAAATTAAGTTTAGTAGAAAAAAACAGAAAAATAAAAACAACCTTATTACCTTATTTTCAACGTTTTAATAAGATACAAGGTATTGAAAATTATGTCCTTACAAAATATTGAAAGCAATCCAACTGTGAGTTTGCAGAAACAGGTATCCGCGTTGCCGCAGTTGCCCGGCGTATATCAATACTTCAACGCCAAAAATGAAATCATATACATCGGAAAGGCGAAGAATTTATATAAACGTGTGTTGAATTATTTTATAAAAAAGCATGAACTCAACAAAACTTTTGTCCTTGTCAAAAACATCGCTTATCTCAAATATATTGTTGTAGAAAGCGAAGCAGACGCGCTATTGCTCGAAAACAACCTTATAAAACAATACAGACCGCGCTACAACGTGATGCTCAAAGATGACAAAACCTACCCGTCAATCTGTATCTCAAACGAAGAATTTCCGCGAGTGTTCAAAACCCGAAAAATAGAGAAAAACGGCTCGGAATATTTTGGTCCGTACACATCGGTCAAATCAATTAACTTTTTGCTCGATACTGTTTATAAAGTTTTTCAAATCCGCACATGCAAAATACCAATGACCTCAGAGGGAATACGTAAAAACAAGTATAAACTGTGCCTCAAATATCATATTCATCTGTGCAACGGCATTTGCGAAGGACGCGAAACGCGCGACCAGTATTTGAAAAACATTGAAAATATAAGTCAAATTATAAAAGGAAACGCCGTAGAAATTCAAAAATATATTTTACAGGAAATAAAACAATGTTCCTCCAAATTAGAATTTGAACGCGCTTTTGTTTTGAAACAAAAATATGATTTGCTCGGCAATTTTATTTCAAAAACAATTATTGCCAATACAATTATTGAAAGTACAGATGTGTTTGGCTATGACCAAACAGAAAATTCCGCATTCGTTACAATACTCCGCGTTGAAAACGGCGCAATAATTCAAGGATTCACTGTGGAATACAAAAAGCAGATAGATGAAGAAAAAGAGGACATCATGGCGCTCGCAATTTTAAATTTAAGAGAAAAATTTAATTCTGACTCAAAAGAAATAATAGTACCTTTTGAAATAGAATTTCCTATAAATAATGTAAAAATAATAATCCCAATACGCGGCGACCGCAAAAAACTTCTCACGCTGGCACAACAAAACACCGCGCAATACAAACTTGACCAACTCAAACAGCACGAAAAGATGAACCCCGACCAGCGCGGAATGAAACTTATGAAAAACCTGCAACAAAAACTTAAACTGGAAAAAATACCTGTAAAAATAGATATTTTTGACGTCTCAACTATTGCAGGAAGCAACACTGTGGCTGTGTGCGTGGTTTATTACAAAGGCAAACCTCTAAAAAAACAATACCGTAAATACATTATCAAAACCGTTGCAGGCGCCGACGACTACGCTTCCATGCGCGAAGCCGTGCGCAGACGCTACAAACGCATGATTAATGAACACGCCGACTTGCCCGACCTCATCATTGCCGACGGCGGAACAGGACAAATGACCGCAATAAGACAAATTGTGGAAGAAGAACTCGGATTGAATATAACTATAGCAGGATTGGCAAAAAACGACAAACACAGAACAAACGAAATATTAACAGGATTTCCACCAAAAACTGTGGGTTTGAAATCCTCCGACACGCTGTTCAAATTTTTTGCCGCAATGCAGGATGAGGTTCATAGATTTGCTATAAAATTTCATCGCGAAAAACGAAGTAAAACTCAAATAGAATCAGAATTAGATAATATAAAAGGTATTGGTAAAGAAACTAAAAACGAACTCTTAAAATATTTCAAAAGTTTGAAACGCATAAAAAACGCAGAACTTGCTGAACTCCAAAATTCAACGGCAAAACATAAAGCAAAAATTATTTACGACTATTTTCACAAACAGTAAATATAATAATGTTGAATTTCTTTTAATTTTCTGTTTAAAAAAAGGTAGAAAATTGTTGAAAACTATTTCTCTAATTTTAAATTTGATAACTGCATAAATTTTAATGTTTTTTTTAACATAAATTTTAATGTTTTCAATATCTGAAATTATAAAAATTTATTAACTTTGCAATTTCAAACAAATCACAAAATGTTGTTAATTAATTGAATATAAACTATTTATATACATGAAAAATTGTTGAAAAAAAATTTCATGTTTTAATAAACTAAAATCAAAATATTTAAAGATTTATTTATCAACATTATGAACACTCTATTATAATCAATATTCTTTTTTTTAAAATTAAATAAATAAATTATAATATAAACAGTTGTTGAAAAAATGGAAAATGAATTTTTTATTTCGCAAATAAATAGTTTACGGCTTTCAAAGAACGCAGTTATAATGGCGCATTACTATCAGATTCCGGAGATTCAGGATATTGCTGATTTTGTAGGGGACAGTTTGGCGCTGGCGCAGGAAGCCGAAAAAACTACTGCGGATATAATTGTACTCTGCGGCGTTCATTTTATGGGCGAAACTGCCAAAATTCTCAACCCGCAGAAGAAAGTAATTATTCCGGATGCAAATGCAGGCTGCTCACTTGCCGAAAGTTGCCCCGCACATGAATTTAAAAAATTTATAAAACAATATCCTGATTATAAGGTAGTTACATACGTTAATACCACAGCTGCAGTCAAAGCATTGTCTGATATTACGGTAACGAGTACCAATGCGAAAAAAATAATTGAAAGTTTGCCCCAAGATGAGAAAATAATATTCGGACCCGATAAAAATCTTGGCGATTACATAAATTCGCAAACAGGGCGACAAATGTTGCTTTGGGACGGCGCTTGCCACGTTCATGAGCAGTTCTCTTTAGAAAAATTGCTAAAACTTAAATCGCAGTTTCCCAATGCAGAAATTATTGCGCATCCCGAATGTAAAAAGCCCGTTTTGATGGTCGCCGATTTTATAGGCAGCACGGCAGCATTGCTCAATTATTCCGCAAAATCAAAAAAAAATACGTTCATTGTCGCCACAGAGAGCGGAATTTTGCATCAAATGCAGAAAAAAAGCCCTGACAAAACCTTCATTCCTGTTCCGCCCGATGACAGTACTTGCGCTTGCAACGAGTGTAATTTTATGCGCCTGAATACGCTCAAAAAACTTTACGAATGTCTTCGCACCGAAAAACCTGAAATAATAATAGACGAAGCAATACGCGCCAAAGCAGTTAAACCAATAAAAAGGATGCTTAAAATGAGCGCTAAATTAATAAAGTAAATAAATAAATTAAAACATCACTATTTGTGGTATAATTTTTGCTATAAAAATTAATTCAAAAAATTTTTAAACTAAAAAAATCATAGTCTGATGAAAAATATTTCTATTAAAATTTTCCTTTTTGTAATATTTATATTCGGCATTTTTTCGTGCCAAAATCAGGTAGTAAAGTTAAAGCAGCAGCGATACGAAGAAAAATGTTTCCTTGTACCTGCCGACACAGCCAAGGGGTCGCTGAACGTGAAAGTAGAAGTGGAATATCCCAGCGCGTTCACTTCTGCCGCCGTACTCGACAGCATTCGTAGAACGTTGCTATTCAATATGTTTGGCGAACAGTATGTTAATGTCCCGTTTGATTCTGTTGCACAAATTTATGTACAAAATGCAACATCTGATTATAAAAAAGAAAGTTTGGAAGATTTAAGAAGATTTGAGCAGATGGAACCGAACTTTCAACTTGGTGAGTATCAGCAGTCAATAGAGGGCTTTGCACTTTTCAACGATGCACACCTTTTTGTATATGGTTACACGCGATACGAATATTCCGGCGGGGCGCACGGCTCAAACTACACTTTTTATTTCAACTTTGACCTTACAAACGGTCGCTGGCTCGGCGAAAACGACATCTTTGTAAATGAGTATCAGCAGCCGTTAGTTGAGTTGATAAAAAATACGATTTTAGAGGCAAATAAACTGCCTACGCTTGATAATTCCTATTATTTAATTGACTCAATTAAGCCTAACGGAAATTTCTACATTTCTGACGAGGGCATCACCTATCTGTTTAATATTTACGAAATTGCTCCTTATTATGTTGGGCAAACGGAAGTTTTTTTACCTTACAGCAAATTGAAAGGAATTATTCGCAAAGACAGCCCTGTCAGTTATCTTGTTGCCTCCGCAAAATAAGAGGTACTTTTTTATATAAATATGCGAATAACTATTATAGGTTCCGGCAATGTGGCAACTCATTTGGCTGTAAGTTTGCACAAAGAATGTGTAGAAATAGTGCAGATTTACAGTCGTAATATGCAAAATGCTATTGAACTGGCTAACAAAGTTGGTGCGGAACCTGTTGATAACCTTAATAAACTTTCCGGCAAGGCAAATGTGTGTATTTTTGCTGTAACAGATGATATTATTAAAGAACTGTTGAGTAAAAATGCAAATGTATTCAGTAGCGACACATTGCTGCTACACACTGCCGGTAGCGTTTCCATTGATGTTTTTGATAATTATGCCGCACAGTTTGGCGCATTCTATCCTCTGCAAACGTTTTCAAAGAAAAGAGAACTTGATTTTTCTGAAATACCTGTTTTTATTGAAGGAAATACACAGGATGCTGAAAATAGAATATGTCATTTGGCGCAAAAAATAACAAAAAAGATATACGCCGTCAATTTTGAACAGCGCAAGCAACTGCACTTGGCGGGAGTTTTTGCCTGCAATTTTACAAATTTTATGTATTATATTGCAAATGAGTTGATTAAAGAAAAGTCATTGAATTTTAAAATGCTTGTTCCACTAATTTTTGAAACCGCACACAAAACAGAAACTCTGCCGCCTGCCGAGGCGCAAACAGGTCCCGCCATTCGCAATGACAGCGCCACTATTACACAACATATAAAATTGCTCGAAAACCATAAAGATTGGCAGCAGTTATACAAATTTATAAGCGAGGAAATTAAGAAACTATAAATTTTATTATTGCTGTCCACTAAAATTTGTACCTTTGCCCATTGGTTAAATTTTTTATATTGATTACACAAAATTAACCAAAAAGGGGCTGATTTCTAAAGATGGAAATCAGTCCTGATTTTTTTTGAGCAAAAAAATTGTTAGTGGACAGTAATAGTTTAAAATATTTCATTTACAAATTCATTATCACTTTTGACAAAATAATAAATTTTACCTTTGGTAATGTAATAATCATCATCTACATCTACACTTTTCCCTTTTGCAAAATTAAAAATTTGTTGCGGTCTATCGTTATACTTTAATATCAATTTGTTGCCTTTCAATTCAAAAGTTCCGCGTAAAATTTCCATTTACTCTGTTTTCCTATTGAAATAATTAAAAATAAAAGTTTTGTTTTCGTTATCTGAAGCAGGCATATAAGGATATACATCTGTTATACTATTTTGATTGTAAGAAATAGCGCCCCAATCATATTTTGCAAGATACGTTGTTCCAATATTATTATAAACTTGGTCGTTTATGGTTACGGTTTTATTATTCCCCCCTTGCCATATTGTTGATTTTGTACCGTTCTCATTTTCAAATTCGTACCAATCACAGCCATCGGGGTCAATTCTAGTTATCGGATTATTAGCGCAGTACGCATACGGGCTGCTGCTGTAGTACTTCTCTGCCAGGGGGTCGGGGGTTGTGAAGCGGGCGCAGCGTTGCATCGTAGTGGTGGGCGGAGTAGTCGTTCCAGTTTAGCGCACTGATGTTGTCAAGTTCTTTGCCGCCTGAATGTTTTATTTTTTCACAAATGTTTCTCCTTTCCATTCTATTTTGTTTTGTCTAACCCTCGCATATTCCCCTTTTACATAATACTTTTCAAAGAAAGAATTATCTATCGCGGGGATTTCTATCTCAACCCTATTTATATGTTTACCAATGTCATATTTTATTGAAGAATAATATAGAACGCCATAAAACAAACCTTCAGGACTATGTAATGCTAAGTGCGCCTCTGGTAAAACAGAAAATGTTATTGTTTTAGTATTATTTGGCAACATTAAACTTTTATTATTTTCTGAATAATTCAAATCAAATTGTTTAAATTCATCTGTAAATAAAGAAATAGTTAGAGAACTCCTATCATAAGGTACAGCAAAAGAAACTTTTATACTATCAGAAGTGATAGTCGTATCGATTGACTGGCATAACTTTAAACTGTTTATTACTTTATACCAAGGTGGTTCCGAATTTATCTCAATAAAGTTTTTGTCAATTCTTTTAATAGTACACTCCGCTAATGTATCATTATAAAAAACAATAAAACCAACTTCAGGAGCATTAGGTATTCTGTAATAAAATAAGTTACCATCTATTATTATTTGCATTCCTGCTTCATTTGTGTAAATTCCTGATAAATCTTTTTGTCCAAAAGAAAGTTGAAAAAATAAGACAGATAAGAATAAAATTATAATAATCTTTTTCATTTTTTTAATTCCCTCCTGTAATTTTTTGCTGTTTTTTCAAAAATTTAGAATAGTCATTGATGAAAGGATATACAAATTTTCCCGCACTATTTCTTATATTTCCAACAGAATGTACATCAATTCCTTTCATTCCTTGTCCATACAATCTTCCGGGGAAAGATAAATCATAGGAGTATTGAATTTGATACGCTTCTACTTCCATTCCGCTCACACGTTCATATCTAATACTCATTGGCGATGATATTCCCGCATTATACAACAACCCTTCAGGCGAAAATTTTAATCCGCCAGCATCAAGCGATTGCCTAACGTGTGCTATTTCGTGCAACGACAGAGCATCAGACGAGGTTTGAATATACACTTTGCCATCGCTACCCTGTTGAACATGGTGTTCTTCGCCCGAAATACTGCTTAATGCGTAAATGTTATTCGGGTCTGCACCCAATCTGTCTATGTCTGTTATGCT
>JAISWT010000040.1 GCA_031271005.1 Prevotellaceae bacterium
ATACCCGCCATCGTCGCCCCGCCAGCATCGTCAGGGTCGTTGGCAAAGCCGCCTTCCCACTTCTTTATAAAATTTATAAGTAACTGTTTCATATCTATTAATAATTGAGAATTGAGAATTGAGAATTGAGAATTAGTTATTTGTAGGGGCAAAAGGCTTTTGCCCTCACCTGCTAATTGCTGCGTATTCTGTATTTTATTATTCACTATTCACTATTCACTATTCACTATTAATTCTCAATTCAAAACTTACATCTAATTGTTTCATTTTGTCAACTATTGCACCGTACAGCGAGTTATCAAGTTCTTTTACTTTTTCAATCACTTCGGGCAAATGAACGTATTTGTCAAAGCAGATAAGGTGCGCAAAACCAAAATCCGACAGCATATTATCCTGTACTTTGTTGTCAGCAATCAGCCTGACAAAATCCACGTCCTTTAATTTGTCGTACAGATTCACCTGTTCTACAAACAAGTCGGGGCAGCAACTTGCATCTTTGTCGTTGGCAAGGCAAAAGGCGGTGATAGCGTTTTCGTTCACGGCGGCAAACATCAACTTCCAGTAACTGTTGATGAACCGCTGCGCCCGACTGCCAAGTTTGAGCAAGCCGGCATTGATAGCCTTATTTTCAAAGTTCAAATTCAACTTTTTGTTGAACAAATCTATCAGTTCCTTATAATTCACTGCATTTTCTACGTGGCTGACAACAATGTCATTGTCCGCAATTTTGTCAATCAGATGTCCATCGTAAAGGAAGAAGTCAGTGTCGATATGCACCGCGCCTTCTGCCTCATTTCGCATCGCCACAAATTTGCCGCTCGCCCAAAACTTGTTCGATACTTTATGCCCTTCCAAATCCAAATACACCTTGTCGTAGGGCAGGAACTGCAGCAACTCGGCGCCAAACTTGTCGGTGTGCAGGTTCACCTTTTGGTTCTGCTTTTTAAGGCAAATAAAACTCAACGCCGCGAGCCACACGTTCATATATAATTGGTTAGGGATGCCCCACCGCTTTTCCTGCACTGCCGGCGCAGTCCAAAACGTGTGAAAGAACGTACTTTGCGCCGCTGCCGGCACATCAAAATTGATGTATCTAACCCTGCCTATGCTGCCAAAGTTAGCGTCAGGCGAATACTGAATGTTCTGCGCGCCCTCAACCTTGTCCGCCCCCGATAAAAACCAATTGTATAACATACTTTTTTTAGTTATTGGATTATTCCTTAATTCTCAATTCTCAATTCTCAATTCTCAATTCTCAATTGCTACCTGCTAATTGCTCTCACGCTTCCTGCACCGACAAAATACGGCTGAACGCCACCTGAAAAATAGACGTCAAATCCCGCTGCGAATAACGCACAACTTTACTCCCTGATGAATAGCCGCCTGTGTAACCTGCCACATAAAAACTGCCATCCAGTATGTTCAAACCGTTATTGAAAGAGTTAAGATTATATGTTTTGTAATTACTTATAAAAATTACAAATTCATAACTCTCGTCCAGCACTATAAAATCTCTGTTGGAATACAGGACAAAGAAATTTTTACCGTTAGACACAAACGGCACAATCTCTGCTGTCTTTAGCTCCACATTACTCCCGGCAAACAGCCCCACCTCCTGCACGATGCTTATTTTGCCATTATTGTCTATCTCTATCAGATAATAGACACTTCCCCTCAGTGCTAACACCCTGAATTTGCCGGTAACGGGGTGCAGGTAAGGAAGCCCCGCAATGCTCCAGTTGTTGTTAAATATCTTAACGTTGCTCCCGTCAGCGTCCATCATCACTTTTTTGAAGAACATTTTACCGCCTGCTGTGCCGTAATATATTACGGCGTAAGACTTATCTACCGGCTGCTGTGCGCTGACCACAGCCACGCTGCCGTCAGAAGTGTCTATCTTTATAATTTGAGAAACGTTAGAGGCAGTGGCAGGGACATACGCATACGAGCAGACATACAGACCATCGCCTTTGGTGTGCTCCGCCTGATTGAGCAGCAAGTCGTAGCCCATATTTGTTTGAGTGGGGGCAGCTATTTCAACAGCCGAGTCCGGACTTAACCTTACTATTTTGCCAGAGGAAGACACAGAACCATATACAATGTTATTTTCATAATCTACCGACCTGATGGCAACTCCTCGCGTAAGCGCCGGCGCAATCAGAACCGTGTTTGTAAAATCATCTATGCTGACAGCGTAGGTGTTTACGGCAGATGCGGCATAAGGATGAAGGTATATGACATTTTCAGCAGGAGTAAAATATTGAGCATTACCGGGGTTTATATCGGCAAACGTGTGCTGCGCCTGAACCGAGCAGTCGGCTAAACTTATTTTGAACATTTTAATAAAGTTCGTGTCTGTCTCTTTGCCTGCCACAATAAAGTGGTTGTTGCCCGCGCTGTCGCGGCACACGGTGCACAGCAGCAGCGGCTGCTGTATGGCGGGCAGTTCTACCAAATGAACAGCGTCCTGCTCGTCAATAATTATCGCCTTTGCAATGGCGTTCTGCGGGTCGTACACAGTGGCGCACACCTGATTGCCACCCTGACGCGGCTTGTAGAACGCCTGAACATTGGTAAATTCAGTCTCCAATACAACTTCCATAGAGCCGTCGGGATTGATTTTAGACAGATAACTAATTTTTGAGTCGCTGATGTCCGGCACGAAGGCATACAGCGACACCCCGTTCTCGGCGATTTCGTTGAGGGTGTAACTCAGTGTGTCCTTTGTCTCTGCTGTTTTATCTATATCTTCGCTCGACTCCACCTTGTACCAGCCCGGCTTCGCCGTTCCGCTGTTCAGCAGCGCGTAGAAGTCCGCTTCGTGCTCAAGGTCAAACTCATACTCGCCGGGCGCCACCCCCAGCGGCTCCGCGGGCAAGCCCGTGCCGGTGAGCGTCTCGTCGTGGCAGACAGCAATGGAGACCGTGCCGGCGCAAACAGCCGCGCCATAAGAGCCGATAAACTGATTGAGAGCGCGGACGGCCGCGCGGGCGTTGGTGAAAGACCCGCCGTTAATAATATATTCGTCATAATAACCGTACGCAACAACAAAATCATTATCAGTGCGTTTGACTTCAATATATCTGCTGCTCGTTCCGTCCGGCTTTGTACGAACTTCGTCATAAGCGCTGCAAATGGCGGCGAGGGTTCTCGACTCTCCGTCCATTATTATTTGAATATTGTTACTGTCAATTTGATTGACTTCTACTGAATGTCCCATATATATTTTTTTTAATTTCATAAAAAAAATGAAACTTCGCAAATATGCGATTGACTACCAAAGGCATTACCCATACACGACGAATCGCAACAGGCATTTAGTTGCACATACTGCCACAAGCAAGTAGCGAAGTTTCAATAAATCAAAGAACGTGTTTAAAGCGTTTGGTTTACAAATGCTTGCAGATATTGCATATCCTGCTGTATCTGCGCCCAATAGTCTGCCCCTGCAAACTGTTGCAGTTCCGCTGCGGTGAGCGTTACGCCGTTTTGTTCCACGCCGTTTTCGGCTATCTTTTTCAGCCTCTCGTTCAGGATGCGTGCCACGTTCTGCTGGCACGTTGCCTTTGCCAAGCCGAACTGCCCCAAAATCCGGTGCGCCAATGTCTGCTGCTCTATTGTCATAAATATCTGATAATTAATATTTTATTTTAAATAATTTCATATTTTGCCGTTCCGTTTTTGATACACAATTTATAGTCGCCGTTGGCTGATGGTAGCGGTGGCAGGGCGATTGTCGAATTGTAGTAAATCGGCTTGTTAAACTCTATTCCCAACGGGTTAAAGGTGGCAATATCAGCCCCCAAAACACTTTCTATTGTCAGTTCGCCGGCGCCGATGAAGATATTTGAGGGGGTGCGCAGTTGTATCTCTTGGTCTGCCAGAACGATAAAGTTGTTGCTGCAATCCATTTGAAAGTCGCCGTTGCAGATGGCATCGACGCTCTGCTGAAATGTGGGATAGAAGCCACTTTCAAAGATGGCGTACAGGTCGCTTAAGAAGTGCCATTCCTTGCTGTCCAGGTCCCAGTTGAGGTCTTGTTCGGCTTTGAGTTCATAAAAACCGCTCTTGTTAAGTTTCTGGCTGATAGCATTTTGAATATTGCCAATGGCAACATTTGCGCCGATATTGAATTTCGATTGAGACTGCCCCGTTTGCCCGAAAGCAGTGTTTTCGGAAAGTTTTATGTTTTTCGTTTCAATCTCAGGACTTTCTGATATGCCAATTATTACTCCCATTTGAATTAAATTTGCACAAAAATAGGCAAAAAGTCAGTATTATTATAATACGAAGATATATTTTTATTGACAATTTTTTGAACGTTTTAAGCAGCGAGAGCAGAGACAAAACGCATATTGAGCGACAAAGCGAAATATACGTTTTGGCTCTGCCGAGTCGCGCAAAACGACTAAATTTTTTGAACGTTTTTTCAAAAAGCGAGGGTCGCCTTACCGCGACCCCGTTTCTCCTTTAACACGTGGTTAATGAGATGTGCAAAGATAATACCCTGTTAATTAGATTATTGTTTTACTCTCAATACATTATCCGAACTGCTATTTATGTAAATTTGTCCTGTGTTTGCGGTCGTTGCTCCCACAGGCACATTTTTCAACGCTCCTTCCAAAAATATGTCCCCCTGCATACGAATTTTAAGAGCGTTAGAGCCGTCTTTTTCAACTATGAAATACTCTGTGTTGCTCCAAATGCTCGCGATGCCGTTTTTAGCAATAACAGTGCGCTGCTCTTTGTAGATTATACTGCCGCCGCTGCCGCTGTCAATAACAAGGTCGATGCTCGTTGGAACGCCGCTGCTGCCATCCCACGTACCAAGCGCAAAAATACCGTAATTACCTGTTGGCATACTGAATGCGCGGTTGACATTAAAAGAAAATATGCCATTGTCTTCAAGTAACTTGTTATCAACTAATGTAATGGCATTAGTATATCCGTTTGAGTGTTTGAAATATAAATATGCAGAATAATGTCTGCTGCCCGCGCTGTTTGGACGATGCGCCGTAATATGACCACTAATATTAACGCTTACATTATTCCCGCCCTGAATAATGGTAATTGTTGCGTCAAGGGGCTTTATATCTGCAAAAACAGGGGGGAAGCCTGTCTTTTGCCAACTGCCTGTAAAAGACGGAATGGAAAAGGAATTTTGGTTGTTGATAATTGAAATGTCGGGCAAATTGTCCGAAGTAATGACAACCTTTTCTGCGCCGTCCAACGAAAGCAGGCGTATAGATTCGTCAGAATATTCAAAAATACCCTTGCTGCTACGCACTCTGATTGTACCTTCTGATACCTCAAATATCCCTATTTTCCCTGTTCCATTTTTATACAGAACAATATTGGCGTTGCCGTTTTGCGCGTCGGCAAATGTCCCGCCGAGCCACAGACCCACATCTTCGGAGAGGCTTCCTTCCAATCCCGCCGTTACAGTCCCGTCAATGTCCGTAAGGGCAATATTACCCGATATTAACCCGTCTTTGAAGTTTATCCTGCCGCCAATTTCAGCAGCGTCCAAATCGAAATATGCGTCGCCGCCGCCGCTACTCTCAATGCGCCCGGTTTTAATAAATCGCCCATTGATAAAAGAAATTCCATAAGATAAGGTTACTATGCGCTCGTTCAGTTCGCTGTCGATGGAACTGACAATCCCGATAAGGAAATAGTAATAATCAGGGTCATAGTCCGGGTTTTTTTTGTCCTGCGAGTAAATAATACCGGCAGCATACGAACCGCTGTTTTTTTGGCATTGCGCATAAATATAGTAGGGCTTATTAGCCATCAAAACCGTAGTATTTGCGGCAATATCCCACGTTCTCGGACTGCCGCCACCGCCCATTGTTAAATGAGTTAATGTGCCTGCGGTAACATTGATTGAATTAACATCATCATTATAGTTTGTAGTAATTTTTATGTCGTTAAGAATAAATTGCATTGACTTTGACCCAGCCAAAAGCGCAAGCGTTTCGATAGCCACAGGGCTTATTTTTTCGGAATAATAATTGCCTTCGGGGTCAAAGGTCATTCCTAAAACCTCTTGTGTGGTACGCCAATTTTGGCGAGCGCGGGCGGGGTTGTTAAGATTGTTAATGTCTATTATTTTGTCTGTTTTCAGCTGCTCCGAAATGATGCGCGTAATAGCATCAAAGGAAACCACCTCGCCAAGCGTTAACCGATAAGCGTAGTTTTGCGTAAGGTCGCGAGTGAACGATGTGATACGCAATGATTTATCTACGCCTATATCATTGTCTTTAACAGGAATATAATCGCCAACGGCAAATAAATTCACAATCGTTAATTCTCCCTCGAACTGTTTCAAAAAATTCCGGTCGATGCCCAAAGAATATTCAACCTGTGGCTGCGAATTTTGGTTGTAATACTCCTCTGCCTTTTCCTGCAATTTCTGCTCTGCCTCGTCAATGTATGCTTGCGGCAGGTTAATATCAATAAGAAAATATTTGTCGCCGATGCCGATTTGAAATGCTGCGCTTGTGGGGCTTGGAAATTCCATTCCGTTTTCGTCCTTGAACGGCTTTAAAACGAAACCTTTTGCATCTTCTATAAAATCGTGTAACTCAAATTCATAGCCCGCCAAATTGCCTGTGTTGAAATGCACTTTTGCAGGCGTTCCGTCAATTAGCCACTTTGTTGAGCCTGCCACGTCATTTGAAAATATAGTATGATTTTCAGAATTATTCTCAAAGCCATTTTGAGCGAGCCAATATTGATAATCTGCATCAGTATCGGCGTAACGCTCTTTCAAATTAAACATCTCGCTATCAAAGAATTGCGTTTTGTCATCGCCGGTTATCGCCGAGACAGTACCGTAACGATTTGGGAATATTTCCTCGAAATTATACGAATTTTCTTTAAGTCCAAAATTTGCCACTCTGTCGGGGTCTTCAACAAATGAAGTGTGCTTGTCTGTGTTTGGCAGACACAGACGCGCGCTTGCTTTCTTTTTGGTGTAATAATTATTGATGTTTTGAGCGCCGCCGTATGAGTAGAGCCGCGTAACAACGCTCTTACTGCTGACGCTGTTACGTTCCAGATTATACAAACCACCTGTACGCCCATATTGGAATGTATAAGGGAAATTTTGCCCCGCCTTGCGAATATGCAGCGCGCGCGTTTGATTTGCGCCTTGCAAAATCTCAAATTCAGTGTTGTATTCTTCGCAAATATTTTGCAACACCTGTAAGCAGTTTTCATTAGAGAATGTAAGTGTTTTGTATTCCGTATCTTCGGGGAAGTCGCCCAATATCCAACTATTTGGAAAAACGCGATTAGCATTTTCAATTATCTGATTTGCAAACGTTTCTATATTGCCGGTCAAACTCTCATTGACAACAGAGAACGGCAAAATGAAAAGCGCATCAATCAATTCATATTGCACTCCTTCAAAGGTCAAATCATAACTAAAACGCCGCTCTCCTGTTTTTTTCAATGCCGGCAACTGATTTAAAGTGTAAGTCTTACCCCATACCTGAATTGTGTCGCCGAGTTTGAAATCGAGCGGTTTGGCGCTTGTAACACTGATATTTACAACGTCTTCGGATAGCAAGGTCTGCTGTTGCTCTGCCTTTGTTATTGCCGATACTTTTTCTCGCGAAACGAGAGGAAAACTTGTGCCGTCTTTATGCTGTATAATTATCTGTCCCATATTATTGTTCCGTCGGTTACAAAATTCTCAATATCCTCTATCACGCCATACACAAGCGCATATTGCTCTTCATAAGGTCTGCCGGTATAAGTATGCGCAATGTTAATTTGTCCGTAAACTTCGCTTGTTTTCCCGTCCCCCCAATAAATCATAAGCGATTTTTCGGAATCACATGAAATATTAATATTTGCTGCCGACTGATTTTTTTTTATAACAATCTTAAATGGCTCCGGTTCAATCAATTTCAGTGTAAATCTGCCGAACATCTCACCCTGCCGCCATTTCTTATCAATAGAAATGTCATTATTGCAATAAACTTCGTAAATAAGAGGTTTATACTCAATCACATCAATTTTCAGGCGTTTTGTTCCCGCTTTTTTAAATATATCGCAGAAGGCGTTAAACCGGTCTATAAGTATTTCGGCTGTTTCTGCCCGCATCCAACATTTCAGAGTTATTTCGCGCGATTCGTATCGCGGAGTGGCTAAATCTATTACCGTGCCATGATAATCCGACCAGTCAATTTTTTGAGGCTCTTTCATTTTTGGCAAATCAAATAACCCTGAACTCGCCTCTACATAGACGCCAAATGAAGAAAAATCTTTTGAATCAATGGAATAACCAATATCTTTTGCAACATAAATGCTTTGAATTTCAAGGTCGGACATTTTGAAATCGTAAATGCGAAAATCGTCTAATATATACGAATTTGCGTCCGTATTTATTTGAAAATTATTAAATAGTCCTGTAATTGTTTGACTTTCCAACAGTGCAAAATCCAAATAATAACTTATGCTTTGCGCTGTTTTGGTTATTGCAAGGAAATGCCAGTCGGATGAAAATGATATTGTTTTACTGTTGATTACAGTAGAATCCAGCAGGAAGGCAACAGTTACATTGTTCGCATTGTTTAATTTGATATAACATGTTAGCGTAAAATCGGAAGCGAAGTTAACAAACGCATCGAGTTGCACCAAGTCCGAAGGCTGTTCAAATCGCAGCCCTTTTAAGATTTTGCCCGCAGTAAGAGTTGCGCCTGTAACTGCTGCGTTAAAACCGTGTCTGGTATAATCCTGTGTCTTATTTCCATTGACAATTGCATCGAAAGGGTAATATAAATTTAATTCCATAATTCAATAAATTCTATCAGTATAATTATATATTTTAATTTGATTTATGCCTTTTTCGTTGCAAATTACTTTATTTTCGCCTTTATATCTATAAATAGTTACATTTGCATTGTCTTTTACATTAACGGTTACTTGCGCATCTTGATAGATGTCAAGCATAACAATCGCATTTTCGGCGCAGTTGACGGTAAATTTCGCTGCGTCTTTGCAATAAATGCGCCCAACAGAATATCCGTCATAATGGAATGTTCCTTTGGCATTTCCAAAAACTGCGCTGCGAAATATATTTTTTTCATTTATCGTTTCGTCAATGAAGATGCCGTATTGCTGCCTCAATCCGTCAAATTCGGCAAAGAATTTGCGGCTCGGGAAACCTGTTTTGACGCAAAAATCAAAACCATTCAAAAGCAAATCGAGCATTTCGGTTTTGTCTTTTGTGCAGAGAAGTTTATCGTACCATTCGGCGCAAATATTGTGTTTTTTAGCCTCTGCTGCGAGGCGTTCATTTAAACTTTTCATCATAAATTTGTTACTCCCATTGCTCTTAATTCGTTTCGTTGTGTTAATTTGTCGTCAATGCTTGTAAGAATATCGTTTGCAGCGCCAATTTTGGCGCCAATAAAAAAGAGATACAGGAGTTGCTGCCTCAACAGTTCTATGCTTTCTATTTGATTTATTCGCACGGCATTTGTTTGTCCTGCAAGCAAATCAATGCTCTCTTGCGATGCGCCTTTTATCGCGCCTGAAAGCGTAGATAAATCCGTGTCAGCATCTTTCATAAACCGGTCTGCCCAGTCGTATTTATTTTTTATTTCGTTAGCAATTTGCGCAGCCTGTTCTTCTAATGCCTTCCGTTCTTCACCTGCAAGGACGCCATCTGCATACATCGCTTTCATTGCCGCGCGTAATGCTTCCACAGGAGCAGCAATATCGGCTTTAATCATTTCCATAACCATCGCCTTAATCATATCTACCACCACCTGCTTTGCTGATTTTGCGCGGTTCTCGCCTTTTGCCCACGCATCGGCATAGGCATTGGCAAAATTATCTATTGCGGTGGCTATATCCTCTCCAAATATAGCATCTGCGGCTGAGGCCTTCATTTCTTCAATTTCATTGTCAAGACTTAACAACCGGCTTTTATATTCGCGCATTGTGTCATCGTCGCCGCCGTTTTTTTTGCTTTGTTCGGCTGCTAATTGCGCCTGAACAAGTATCTTTTGCTCTTGCAGGTTGATTGCGCGGCGTTGGCGAATTAGTTCTAATTCCTTGCTGTATTTGCCATTCTCTTCATACGATAACGCCTGTGCCTCAAGCGTTTTATCGGCGAGTTTCTGTGCGGCGTCTGCTATTTTTCTGTCTAATCCCCAGTTCTTTATATTTTTAATTAATTGGGTATAAGATTTTATCGTTGAGGCCATTGCTCCCATCACATCGCCGTTCTTCAAACGCTGCCAACCTTCCATTGCCGTTTCGTTGAATTGCGAGGCAATATCCATTCTCTCTTTCGCTGTTTTGTAAAATTCGGTTTTCTCTTTTTTAGTTCCCTCAAACAAGGCTTCTTGTATTTCTGCTGTGGCTTTTATGCCGTTATAAATGGCTGTAACAATAGCATCTATTATAGCAATAACGTTTGTAACTTTACTCGCTGCGCCCTGCATGCCTTTTGCATTCTGCAACATCTTACTTCCGTCTTGCCCCATAGAGTTCATGGAGTTACCCATTTTTTCATAATATTGGGACATGCTTTCCAGATTTTTCATAATATCATTGCCGCCTGCGCCTGCCCAGTCGGACATTTTGAAGCCTGAATAATTCTGTTTGCCCGAATTTGCCGCCCCCATATTGTCATTTAACCGGCTTACAGCATTTTTATAATCTTGCAAGGTAATTTTACCCTCTTCTAAAAGTTTCTCTAACTGCTCTTTAAGTGCATCGTGTATGTTTTTGGCTACATCTTTTGAAAGGAACTCAATATTATTGAAAAATTTGATATACTCGTTTTTTTGTTCAAAAATTTCAATAATGTTTTTTGAGAGTTGAATTTTCAGATTTTCAGCGAGTTTGAGGTCGTTTTGTTCACGCGCAACAGAAATTTTTTTGTTAAATTCTGTTTCTAATTTTTCCTTTTTCTGTACGAAAGTACCGTAATCTTGCACAAGTTTATCATAGTTTATTTCTACCTGTTCGGAATAAATGTAGTCCAATGCCTCAATTTGCTTTGCAATAATCTCTTTGCTTTTTTCGTCGGTTGTCTTTTCATACTCTTCTTGTAAGGTTTTGCGTTTTTTGTAATATTTTTCCTCGTCGGTAAGTTTGCTGTCGTTATATTCGCGGTATTTGTCAATGGCGTTGCGCAACTCTTCGTCCGCTTTTTTCAACAATGCAATTTGCTGCTCATCAATGAATTTCAGTTTTTTATCGCCCTGTGCATCGTCGCTGCCGATTAAGGAACGAAAATTGACAAGTATTTTTGCCGTTTCAGATAAATCTTTTGTTTTGTCGAGCGCAGATTCCAAATTTTCTGTAAACTTCTTAAATACATCTACCTCGCCGGCTGCTGCTATCTCGTTGAGTACTGTTTTGATTTGCGCCTTTGAAAGTTTGCTGCTTTCAAGTAATTTTTTCAAATATTCAGTATAATTTTTGCCGCTTTCAAGCAGTGATGAGTATTCCTTATCTGCCTGTACTTTCATACCTGCATTTACCCATTTGAAATAATCGTCATACTGCTTTTTCTTTTTCTCTAACTCCTCTTTGAAAGTGTCTTTGCCGCTTTTTTTAGATGTGTCAATACCGAGCGCCTTTGCGTTTTTCTCGGCTGCTTGCAGGGCGGCTGTTTTTTTATCGTACTCCGCTTTTGTGCCTTTTTTTGCATCTTCAACGGCTTTCCGCGCATCCTTTAACGCTTGGAGTGCCGCAGCACGAGCATCTTTATATGTTTGCCCCGCGCTGTCGTCTGTTTGTAGTTCTGTTATTTTGCCCTTCAAGGCGGCTATTTTTTCTCTTAACCCCTCAACTAACCCAATATGAGTGTAAGTTAAGAGGTCGAAACCTTTCCACTCTTCATTTACCTGAAAAATGCCATCTTTAACATCAAGCATTTTGCCGGTAATTGCGTCATAGGCAGGAATTTGCGCCTCTAATTCGGCGCGCTGCTGTTCTAATGCTGCAAGTTCGCTTTGATGCTGCTCTATCTTTTGGGCTGCCGTTTTTTTGTTGTATTCGGTCTCTATTGCAGCCTGCCGTTCCAGTTTTTCACGTTCGGCTTGCTCATCTCTCATTAATTTAATCCGCTTTTCTAATACATCCTCAGTCTTATTAATGCCCCGCCAGAAACCCACGCCCAGAAGTTCAGCGCCTTCGTCTTCGGCGTCCATATCTCCTTTGCGAATTTGCGCCAAAATGCGCTCTAAATTAGCGAGTTCTTTGGCATAGTCCTCTACCTCTTGCCTGTCGGCTGAAAAATTGATGAGTTTACCAAACTGTTCGGGCGACATTGTGGCTATCTCTCTTTGGGAATATTTAGCAAATTCAGGCATTGCCTTTTTTAATTGCTCATAGGCAAGTTTCTGCTGATAAATAGATTGTGTTTCATCTTGAATAATTCTGATATAATCGTTTGTTTTTGAAATTAAATCATCTTTTTTCTCTTTTGCCTCCCCCAATGATTTGTTAAGCGATTTCTGGGCTATTTCAGCTGCACTATCGGCGGTTGCTAATTGAAAAATGCCAACCGCCAACGCCGCCACAGCAGCCCCTACCAATACATAAGGATTGGCAAGCATAGTTTTGTTTAACAACGCTTGCGCCTTTTGCCATGATAACGTTGCTAATGTGCCTAATTTTTGCGATGTTGTTAGCGTCGTACCTGCCAATGCCTGTTGCACCAACAGCCTTTCATTAACTACCTGCAACGCATTTGCAGTTATCAGAGCCGCCTTGTAAGCGCCATAGGCAACCACAAGCGAGGCTATTGCTCGTCCAAGCTCTTCATAGTTTTCGACCAGCGAAGTAAGACCTTGATAGGTTTTCACAATAAAACCTTCGCTGTCGCTCCCTATCTTATTAAACATATTGGTAAAAGCATCGGACAAACTCGCCTGCAAACCAACTATTCCCTGTGCCTGCGCTTCCATCATGCCGTGAAACTTGCCGCCCTCTTCTGTGGCTTGCCTGAAAGCATCGGCAACCATCTCTGAACTTATTGCCCCGTCTGACATCTCTTTTTTCAGCACGGCAATAGATTTGCCCGTTTTTTCAGACATGATGGACAGAGGATTAAAGCCGGCGTTAATCATTTGAAGCAAGTCCTGCCCCATAAGACGCCCCGCACTTGACATTTGCGCGAAAGCCAGTGCGAGGCTGTTAAATCTTTGGGAATTACCCATCGAAATGTCACCGAGTTGCTTAACGATTGGGATTACCTTTTCGGCTTCTATATTGAAGGATAGCAGCGTTTGCGCCCCGCTTGAAACATCGGTTAGTGTCAATGGACTTTTTAAGGCAATATCTCTAATCTCTTTTAACATAGCCGCCGCCCTTTCCTCACTGCCTGTTAAAACATTAAAGGACTGCTCCATCATTTGCAGTTGCCCTCTTACATTGACCACTTGCATGGCAAAATTTTTCAATTCATTGATACCAAAGCCAACGCCAACCATCGCGCCAATTTTCTTGATACTGTCGGGGATTGTTGTCAGCGAAGCATTAATACTTTTGCTTGCGCCGACAAATTGTGTTTCAGCGCCTTGTATGTGTCTCTGCAACTCTTTGAGAGATTGTATAATTTTCTCATTTGAAAAAATCCCCTCAAATTCTAATGTGCCGCCTTGTATCTTCATCGATTCATATTATTTAACATTGATACTATATTTTGTACATTGTCCTTTGTCATCTTTACCTGTTCAGAGGAATTGTTATTGCCTTTGCCTTTGCCGTCATAATCAACATTAGGCGCATCAATCAACATTCTTTGTACAGCAGCCCACGAAATACCGTGATGCAGATATTCCCAAGTCCAACCGAAGTGAGCGCAAATCGACCCTCGTCGTCCAAAGGGGCTCTGTAAGCCCGTTACTCTACTCGATTCACTATCGGTTGTGTCGTTCTTGCGCCGCTCATCAATCGAATAGAGTTGATAAAATCCTTTAAATTCTCCGTTGACGTAATAAAAGTTGCCAATTTAAGCAAGTCAGAAGGTTTTATGGCGTAATAAAAAAGTTCGGATACTCTCTTTATTTCTTTTTCGTAGTTGCCCGAAAAATTGAATTTGTCGCCAATAGCCACAATCGCTATTACTTTTGCAAGTTTTTTGGCATTAGCCACAACTATTTTACGCGCATTGGCAATGGTTTCAAATTCATTCCCTTTAAATTTGGCTTCATCTATTGGCATATCATCAATCAGCACAAGAGAAACGCGGTCGAGTGTGCCCAAAGTAGGCTCTTTTATATTAAAAATTTCCGTTACATTTTTAGTAACAGGTTTTTTGAAAAAGCCCACTATTCCCTTTTGTTTTTCTAACAATGTGTAGGTAACTTTGAAGTCCTTACCCTGTCCAATGAGTAACCGCGCCTCCTCTTTTTCCATTTCGGCAGTTGTTTTTACTTTTATCTCTTCCATTTTTATTATTTTTAAGAAAGCCGCCCGAAATGAAACGAGCGGCTTTCGGGTATAAGCATTGAAAAAAAGATGTTACGCGCTTGCGACAACCGCAAGTGTCAATTTTGGCGTGTTTGCCTTTTTCGGAGTAAGAATACGTCCTGTTACTGTAACAAGGAATGCGTTCTCGCTGTAATTAGAGAAAGTTGCATTAATCGAAGCGCCAATGCTCACGCGCGGGGCTTTAATAGTAAAGCCTTGCTCGGCAGCAATCTGTAATGACTGTTCAATAACAGGCATTTTATTGGGCGCGTTCCATACCGGGGTATCGGTAGCTTCGCCCGAAATTGTGCCGCCAAAGATACGTTGGAGCAGTTCGACAGACGGATTCGCAATTTGCGTTGTAAAGTTAATTGCCCCGCCCGACACTCTGCTGAAAATGGGGTCGTCATTTTCCTCGACGGAAAAATCTGTCCGTGTCGGGTCGTCTGTGGTAATTTGACACGTGTCGCGCCAAGTATCGCCAAGCTCAACAAGAGTTGTTGACATTCCACCGTCAGCGGCAATGTTGCCAATAAGCACTTTTGCTAACCCTACTGTGAATATTTTTTTATTTGCCATAAACTACTATTTTTAATATTATTATTATTTTTTAAAATTTTGCCACTCAATTCGTAAATTTATATAATGCTGATTTATAGACTGTTCGCGTATAACATTTTGGTTCGAAATCCAAAATTGCAAGCCCTGTTCCGTGCCGCTTGATAACGCTTGCATTGTAGCCTTTGCTAACAATTTTAATCGTTTGCGGTTGGGGATATACTGCTCTTGCCCTTCGATTTTCAGTTTTTTATCAGCAACATAAATATTTACGTTTGATGTTCCGCTTTGTGGGATATACTCTTGTGTTAAATTGATTGTATTTACACAAATATCTTCCCTGTTAGAATTTAAAGGTCGCTCGCCCTGCGGGTAGATTCCGCCTGTAAGGAGCGTCTTTAATTCCACGTTGGAATTTAACACGCTAAATAAAATGTTGTCTGTATCAAAACTGTCTATCATATCAAATCCATAATCTGCAATGTAACCTGCCGAAATCATATTTAAGGCATCTGCCTTTTGCAACTATTAAGCCTGACATTAAAGATTGTTTAATAAAATTGTCGCTCAAAAGTTGTGCAGGAGTTATTTCTGTGCGGGATACCAAAACTTCCGTCATTTCGTTAATTCTTGGCGTCCCTTTCGGTATTTGTATCAAAGACGAAAATACTATCGCATCGCCCCCCGAAGCATAAATAACTTGCCCGCTGCCGTTGGCTTCTTCTCTGCATACACCCCACAATTCCCACAAAGCAGCCGCACTGCTTTCCCACTCGCCTGTTGTTTCGTTCTGTATGGCTTCGCCGCCACTGTTATAAACATACAGATATTGAGGATATTGATATGTTGTTTGCATTTCTACCAAATATCTGATTTGCCGGTAATTACATTTGGCTCACGCTCGTTTATAAGCGTGCTGTCCAAACCTAAATCGGCACAGGTTGCCTTATACCAAAATTTAATTGCTTCCCATTTCCAAGAAGTCGAATAGCCGCCCTCGCCGATGTCTGCCAGCGGAATAAGCGCTGCAAATTCTTTTACAAGTGCAGTTTTTGCAACTGCAACGTTGTATTCGTCATCTGCATTCAAACCCTGATTTATTAAAATCAAGTCAATTTCTTCTTCTAAAATATTGAAATGCCGCGTAGTAACGGTTATCCATTTCTTGTAGGTGTAGGTCATTTCTCGTCCTTTTTTGCCGGTAGCGCTTTTTCTGTTGCAATTTTCTCTATAAGCCCCTGACTTACAGCGTATCCAATTCGGTCAGAACTAATAAAATCAGCAGGCAATACTTCGCCTGCCTTAAAGCATCCGGCTTTGTTAAATTTGTCTGCAAATTCTCTTTTGACTATATATTTTTCCATTGCCAAAGAAAATTTAATGCGACCAAGTCGAATGTGTTGTATCCAACAAAAAAGAACGCCCGGAAGAAACCCAAGCAGGAAAAGCGTTTGCAAGCCCCACCGTAACTTCTTCAATCGGTTCTTCGATACTATACTTTTTAATCAAAGTATGACCGTTCATTGCCTTAATCGCCGCTGTTCCCTCCAAATCAAGGTCGGCTGGGGCTGTCCAGTACGTCTGACCTAAAACATTACTTTCGGAAAACAAAACAACATTTTCAGTAAAAGGATTTCCTGTTATGCGTTCCCCTGTTTTCTTTTCGATTGTAATATCTTGGTCGATAACTATAATTTGCAGCCCACGCAGATACGCGAGGTTGCGCATTGCAAGATTCACCTGCTCTACATTCGGAGTTTGACTGATGCCTAACACATTTTGGGCAAAAGTGGCTGAAAGTTTTATAACCTCTTCAATTTGCGAAAAGGTTGCGAAAGTATCGAGCGACATAAAGGCATATTTCAAAGATATTCCTTTACCTTTTGCGGCGGCAACTATTGCTTTAAAGTCCTTTGAAATCGGTTTTGCAGAGGCAGGAACAGTCCAGTTGGCAGAGCCGGCGTTATAGCCGACTTTTTGACCGTCTTCAATTTGATAGTCGCAGTCAAATTCGGTTACAGGATTATAGTTGTTTTCGCTTGTCAGCGACACTTTGCCGAGTGAAATCTGCTGTAATGCAATCCATTCGAGTCGCGCGGCAACGCCGTTCCAGCAATAATTTGTATCTTCTGCCCACACTTCTACAAGCGCACGCTTGTTGGCGTCATCTGACATACGGCGCATAATTTTGTATGCGTTGAGTTCGTTCTCGTCCTTTGTGCGCTTAATAGCGATTTTAGGAATGTCGCCCTGAATACGTGCTATTGCTTCGCGCGTTTTCTTTGTGATTGTGGCCCCACGCGCTGCTACATCGCCCGCAATACGAAGCCCCGTTTGCGCCTCGAGAGTTTTCCACGTCAGAGTGTAATTTTCTCTCAAAGGAAACAAAGTAGGATAATAATACGGCTTTAAGTCGTAAGTATTAATTACCGCTTGCATATCTTTTTCGTTCAGTCCGAACATTAATGATTTTTGCATTTTTTATATCTCCTACTTTTAAATGAATTGAATACCTGTAAGTTTCGCCTTAATTGCTGCGCCCAGTGGCTGAATATTTGCCTCGTAGACGCTTGCTATTGTCCAAGCATTTACAAGCAGGTTGCTCAAATTTGGGACATCATAACTGTCGCCGGTAAGGGCGAGAGGTTGATATTTGAAATTCGATTGCGTTCCCGTTGCTTGCGATGCGGCTTCTAACAGCACATCACCTGTTTTGCCGGCCAAGCCGAGCGCAGTTTCTATGGTAATATCATCGCTATTGGGGTCGGTTGCGCCGGCAGCAATAGCAGTAATTGCATAGGCTTTGCCGCCTGTTGTAAGCATTACAAAATCGCCTGCTTTAAAGTTGTGTCCTTTTTTTACGGTGATTGTCGTTGCCGCTGCTGTTGCCGCCGCCGTCAATGTAGCCGTCTTCACAACTCCGTAGAGCCCATTTTCTGCTTTTCCTATCGGCGTACCTTCAAGCAAAACCTTTTGTGTCAGGTCTGCGGTTTTTATGGTAACGCCATTGGGAATATCTGCGAGGTAGTGCGTGAAAGCACGCACAACTCGATTATCCTTTTTACGTTTTACTGTAATCATTTTTTAGGTTTTAAATTAAACTTTTGCCGCCCAAATCATTCTTGCCCTTGTTTTCAATGGTATCTTTGATGTAACTCTCAACCGCTGCACTTACTCCGTCTTTGTTGGGCGAGCCAAAGGCGGGTTTATCGTGAGCATTAAGTCCTTTATTTGCCAGTTCTTGCGAAAAAGCCGCTACATCAGTTTTGGTTTCGTCAAAATAGGTTGTAAATGCGTTGTCGTCTGCAAAACTCATACGGTTAAAATCTTTAAGGATTTTTTCCTTATAAGAATTTGGCAGGTTTTCCAACTCCTTTACAATCATTTCGCGCCGATTGGCAGACACCGTTTGAGTTTCAAAAGCGCTTACTTTTTCTGCGAATGGTTTCATCGCCTCTGCAAGCAGAGTTTTTATCGCTTCCGCATCTAATACGTTGTCTTTTTTTTGGTTTGGGCTCGGTTCCGCTTTGGGTTTCTCTACAAAGTCAAATTTGTTTTTGAGGTTTGCCTCAAAAGTTTGATTAGCCTTTGTAATCTCCGCGTCCGCACTCTTGCGCCAGTCGGTAATGAATGAATTTATTTGCTCGGCGGTAAATTTATCTACGAGCGTTTTTGCCTCCTCGTCGGTATTAACCTGAAACGAAAGAACGTTTGCGATGTGGTTAAGCCCGTCTTCACGCGCGCCTTTAAAGTTTTCTTTAAGTAGCGCTAAAATTTTATCCTTCATATTAAAAGTATTTTTCGCAAAAATAATGTATTAAAATAATACAATAAAATTTGCGGCGCACATTTTATTGACAATTTTTTTATCTGAAATTTTCCTTCAATTTTTTCCCCAAAATATCGGGGAATCGTTTTTCTGCCCCTGTCAGCACGTCAAAGCCCTTACTTTCTACATAAACGGCATAATTTGCGCCTGCCACTACTACCGCGAAGATGTTAGCGCGTTTTGGGGGCGTCTGCTGCGCGGCAATCTCTTTGCCTGCTCTCATTCCGTCTGTATTGCCCAAGAAACTGTCAAAATATTCAGCCACCTGCAACCCGTCCCTGTACAGTATGAAGCCTGTTGAGGCGTTTAATGCGCCTGTTTGGTCGGTATAAGTTTTGTTCTGTTTTGCCCACAAAACCGCTTCCTTTGCTGCCTGCTCAAATGCTTGCACAACACGCCTGTCAACTTCTGCTACAAAGTTTTCAGTTGCTTTTTTGAATATTTGTGTGAAATTATTATTTGGTTTGATTTTGAGCATTTGATTGCCGGCTTTGACTTTCTTTTTGAATTTGTTTAAATTCCTTATCGGCGTCATTTACCACGCCTGCCTGTTGAATTGATGTTTTCTGTGAGATAATAGCCTTGCCGCCATTGGCAGATATTAGCAGTTGTATTTTTGCATTTTCATCTTCTATCATAAACGGTTTTATTTCGGGCTCGATAATCAATGAATTGCAGGCGGAGACGAAGTTCTTATCGGCAACATTCATTTGCGCCAAAAATGATTTTATGATTGAGATGCGCCGTTGCAGATAGTCGTCAAAGATTTCCATTTTTTCCTGCACTTTCAGATGTGCGTCCATAAACAACAATTTCAAAGCGATGCCGCTTACAGCGCCTATCCCTTTTACTGTATCGAATGAGATGTCCGGGGTTTGCGTGATTGTATAAATCATTCGCAGGAGTGTGTCAATCTCTAATCGGACACTTTCAGGGGCTTGCGACCACTCCAAGTAGCGGGCATCGGGGTTGTCGCCCTCTAACTGTAATATTGCGCCTGTTTCGCCCTTTTCGGCAAAGCCCTTAATTTTTCCTTTGACAATGATTTTTGGCGCAGCGTGATAATCATTTGTATCCGAAAAATTAGACAAAAGGGTTTCCAAGCGTTCAATAAGTACCTGAACGTCAGCCCATTCTACATTTGGCTGCGCGCCGTAGATAACCGGAATTTTCCCGATTGCGTTATTTTTTGGAT
Organism: Prevotellaceae bacterium; assembly: GCA_031271005.1. Lineage (GTDB taxonomy): Bacteria > Bacteroidota > Bacteroidia > Bacteroidales > Paludibacteraceae > WRGS01. The sequence continues at coordinate 20,034 of JAISWT010000040.1, forward strand.
AGCCGTCGAGCAAAGTCCAATTATCGCCGCCATATACCCAAATATAATGCTCTGTGTCGGTGTATGTCTCAAAATATCGTTTTTTATTTTTCGTTTGGTCTTCAATTTGGTATTCCCGCGAGAAAGCGACCATATCGCCTGTGGGGTCAAAGTACGGAAAAAGTTTGTCGCCTTTTTCTACGCTGAAAATCGCGGTGCGAAGTTTAAATTTGCTTTGGAATCCATAATTGGCGGGCTTTTCGACAGGGTACCACAGTTCTGCCGTTTCGGTGGCGCTAAAAATCTCACGGGCTATTTGCCGGTTCAGGGAGCGTGCTTTGGTGTCGAATAGCACGGCGTTAACGGCTTTTAGAACGGCCGCCTCTGCATCATTTTTCGGTTCGCAATTTAACATTACGGGATTGCCAAAAGTGAAAGCGACAGCGCGTTTTACAATCAGTTTTTGAATAGCCAAAGCCACACGCGCAACAGGAACATATTTAAAACTGCCTTCGTTGCTGCTGTCTGACTTTGTAACCTGCAACGCCTTTTTGTCGCTTTGCGGATTGCTGACGCGCACTTTTTTATCAGGGCGTTTTTCCTTGTCGAAAACATTGTGTTTGTATGGGTTTATTTGACTGACATACAATTCAATATTCGGTTCGGCTGCCTGCCTGCCTTTTTTTAATTCCGAAATGATTACAGTGGCGTCGTCGCCTTTAAAAATTTCTTTTATATCTGCCATAATTTTATATTTTTAAAAATATCCTTCTAAATCTTGTATTCCTTCGTCATAACCTACAATTTCCGACAGGACAACATATTTGGTCAAGTCAAAAATATGGTCTTTTGTTTGGATTGTTTTTTCGGGGACATTTAATTTGTTGCCCTCTTTGTCTTTTGCCCAAACAAGATTTTGAAACTCGTATTTTGCATTTTGGGAACGTTTTGTAATTTTTATATTCAGTTCTAACATTGCATTGACGCCCGCCTCATTGCTGCCTGCATATTTCTTAACAGGGTGAATATCAATGCCTGCGTTATATATTTCTTGTACCAAGCGCGGGTCTGCGCTTTCGGAAATGGTTTTTAGATGTTTATATTTTTTTACTTCCTCAATAATTTCATCGGTCAGCATTTTTGTGCGGTAAAATTTTTCATCAATGTACAAATTTTTTCCATCTAATGCTATTTCCGCTGCTGCTGTAAAACTGTGGGTATAACCAAAGTCAAGCCCAAGCCACCTGTTTTTTACCCAATAAGGAATATCTTCCACAATTTCTATATTTGAAAATATCACGCCCTCTTTGAGTTGCGCCCATTGCCCCATAAATTGATGAGCGTATTTTTCGGGGTTTTGCGCCTTCGTTTCGGCGGCAATCTTTAAAAATTCGTCTCCCAAGTGCTCCAAATTATCCAAGTATGAGGTGTGAATGTGCAATACGTTAGGATGTGTACTTATTTGCACAGCGATGTCGTCGAAATACTTTGTTTCGTGGTTCTTTTCAATATATTTTTTATAAATAAAATGGTTTACGTCCGAAGGGTTCATTATTATTATGATTCTGTTTTGAATGCCTTTTTGCCTGATGGAAAGCATTATTTTTTCATAATCAGTTTCCGATACCCATTCTTCTGCTTCGTCGCAAACAAAAGTGGTTATTCCTTGTATAGATTTCAGTTTTGCTGTTTGATTGCCTGATGAGGTTTTTATTCCTCTGAAAAGTATTTTGCTGCCGGAAACGTTGTTAATGATGTCCTGCGTTGTGATATTAAAATAGTTCTCTGTGCCTTCGAGTTCAATTTTTTCATTAAACTCCGGAATAATTGATATTGAGGCGGAAGTTAGCGTGTAGCGTGTAAATAAAACAATATGCCCCTTTTCAAAAGATAAGCGTTCAATAAAAGCGGCTATATTAAAACTTTTGCCGCTTCCCCGTCCGCCCGTTACCAAAATTATGAATTTGTCTTTGTTGGTATAGAGAGGGAAATAAACGTCTTGAATTTTTATCATTTTGATAGTTTTTTTTAACTGTTTTGCTTACTCTTGTATGGCAAATGTCAGGATTTTATTTAATAGAAATATCAAAATGCTATGTTTTTGTTTGTTTTTAGGTCTTTTTGATATTTTGTTGCAGCCAGCTTTCAATGGAAATGTGTCCTTTCAGTTCAACATTGCCGCCCAGTTCTACTTCGCTGCGCTCGGTAAAGCCCCGCCGTTTGCCGATTGTGCTTAATGCGTACATTACTGAACGCTCTGAAGGAGCAATTTCCCATTCAACAAATTTGCCGTTTTCATCAAGGCGCGGTTTGCCCTTTACAAAATTGACTAACTGGCTCTCGGCAATATCAAGGAACGCCTCGCGCCCCGCCTCAACTGCTTTTTGATATTGAGGGTCGGCAGCGCACCAATCATAAACTGTGCCGCGCTCAACATTGAACGCCCGCGCAATAGCGGAAAGTATGCCACTCGTTTTGTTGCAAACTTCTCTAAATGTCTTAATTCCCGGAGTTTTGTATCCCATACGCGCGTAAGTGTGTTTTTTTGTGTGTGTGTTTTGTGTTTTGTTTTTATAAATTTTCCTGCAATTTTTCAGCCAAAACTTCGCCCTTTATGTATTTGTCGCTGCTGTCAAAGCCGTATGTTTCCATAAAGTACGCTTTTGCCTCGTAGTCGGAAAAGGAAACGACAAAGTAAGCATCGCCTCTTTGGGCTTCGTCATCCATTTTGTCTTTTGTTATTTGTTTTGCCGCTTTTATTTTTTCAATATTTGCCTTATTAGCGGCTTGTCGTTCTTCGTCTGTTTTTTGTTCCAACTTATCAAAGTCGGAAATAAGTTCGTTGTTTAAGTCTGCAATATCAAATAAAGGGCTGTCGGTCATTATCAGGTTAATATCTGCGTTGTCTAACCCCGCGAGGTTATAGTCAAAATCATTTTCGGAAAGGAGTGCAGCAAGAAGGTCGTTATCATATTCGCCTTGCACAGTTGTGGAGTTCATAAAAACGTTTTGCTCTTTCTCTTCCTTTTGGGACAGATGCACTACATCTACCATTATTTGATAATCGTTTTCGCGCGTTTGGGGGTTGTACTTTTCCACCTCGTCAATTATTTGCAGTTTTTGGTGTCCGCTTACTAATGTTCCCGTTGTTTCGTTCCAAACGATGCCGCCGAGTAAGCCAACCCGTTTTAAGTTTGCTTTTAGTTTTTTGCGCGCCTCGTCCGAAATACGGCGCGGGTTGTAAGCGGCAAGCGTTATTTCGCTGCGCTTTATGGTTCGTTTGTCTGCCTGTTTAATTTTCATTTTTCAAATCATATTCAAATTCAAATTCAATCCGTTGCGCCTGTGGAAATTCTTTTATGATACGCTGATAATCATTTGGGTAATAATCTTTGCAATATTTTAAGAAAATGGGGCTGCTGATGTCTGTTCCCTGACTTGCGCCGTAACCGTATTTTATTGGCGGGATTAACTTTTTGAGTTTAATATACCGTTCAATGTCTTGGTTACTGTATGCCGAGAGGGGGTAAGCGTTTTTAGTGTTACGATAAATAGCATTATCCTCGTAGGTACGCAGTTGCAGGCGGCGATTGAGATTGTCGGACTGTTTAAAGCCAATAAATGCCCAATCAATGCCTGTGTTTTTCTTTGTCATCGAAACGATATTATTTAGTTGATAAACGCGCTGGGTACTGTCTTTTTTGCAGCCGAGATAACCGAATTTTACATATTGCGATAAAACAAAGTGTGGAACTTCGATAAACTCACATTTCGGGTATTTGTTTTTTGCCCAAATAATGTATTTATCAATATGTTCCAAGTGTTTGACCACGTACATATAGCAGCATACGATGCGTTTGAAATAGGGGTGCGCCAAGTCCAACATTGCGATGCTGTCCTTTCCTGCTGCGGAGTGGAATATGATTACGCTGTCGGTTTCGGCTGCCACTTTCTTAATTACCGCAACGGCGTGCTGCATAGGCTAGAATACTGCATTTCTACGCATTGCCCTTACAGAGCGCGTATTGAGTCTCATTTGCCGTCTTCTTGCCTCTCCGAAGGTGTATCCCGGACTTCGGCGCATAATTCTGCGCGCGCCTTGATTTAAGCGTCCTATCGCGCCGCCTACGTCTTTACGCTGCGCCGCGCGGGTTCTGAATGCGCCGCTTGCGCTTCTGTTACTTGAAGCGTTTTGTTGTTTTGCCATAACTAAATATTTTTTTTAAGAAAATTAATAACTTTGTATTAAAATAATACACACAAGGTTAAATTAACAGCATAACAATCTCGAAAATGAGATTATTATGCTGTTTTTTTTTTAAATTCTTTCTTTACAAACTACCTCGCCGAGTATCAGCCCTATATACTCGTCTTCGAGGGTAAAACCCTCAATCTCTGCCTCTTTTGCACCGATTGGCGAGTTTATTTTGGCGTTTTTGACGTGCTCGCCGTATTTGATGAACTCGATTAATACTCGCGGGCTGTCGGGGTTGTAGCCGCCTTGAAACAAAATGTGCGTTACAGGTTTTTCGACTTCTTTTTTGTAGTCGTAAAATTTGTCTTGATAGAACGCCGACCGTTCTCTAAATTCTACCTTCTTCGAGCCGTCCACAATACGTTTTAAATGCCTTTGTGCGATTGGCAAATACACGATGTTTTCGGGCTTCAACCCCAGTTCGTCGACCTTTGCCTGCATTTCTTTTGAAAATTTGATGTTTTTACCCATAGAATTTTAATTTAATTTAATTTAAAAACAGTTTGCGCACATTTTCTTTGCAAAGATAGCAAAGAGTTGGATATTGCAGCCTGTTTTGGTTAATAATTTATTGACAATTTTTAGTGCAAAGTTAAGTTTTTTTTTTTTATTTTTTCAAATAAAAAACTCACTTTTTTTTGCAAAATTCTTAAAATCAGCGTTCTAAAATTGTAAATTCATCGCAGTAGCGATATACGATGTATCCGCTTGTCAGTTCAATTGCATACTTGTAGTCGGAGTATCCGCAAATATTACCGTGTATGTAGCCTTTTTCGGGCGTGTGGAGTTCAACGGGCTTGCCGATTTCTTTTTCTAATGTATTCATAATTTTGAATTTTTAAAATGTTTAAAATTTTTAAATATTAAATATTAAATTTGCTTTTTTGAAACAACGCCACTCGGTTTTTTCTGTGTCGAAATAGAGCTGTACGGTGTTGTTTTTTTTACGATTATCAGCATCTGCGACAGCAGGTACTAAATTTTCGGCGAGCGTGCCGTATGCTTCGCGCAGCGTGCCGTCTACTTTTTGGAAGTAGAACTTTACAATTTTTGTTTGCATTTGCTTTTTTAATTTGCAATTTGCCCACGCTGTTTTTAACGCCTCTGAAAGTGTGTATCCGTTTTTCTTAACGAACTGCCAAGCAAGGCGCATTACTTCTGATAAAAATTGTTTCTTATTCATAGTTATTTAAATTTTAAAATGTTAATTTATTATAATAATATTTTGAATAATAATTTTCGTAATTAAAAACGCGCATATTTGAGTAGAAACAATCTTTGTACTGCTCAAAAAGTCCGTACATTTTCAGTTTGCCGTCAGCAAGCATTGCAAAACGTGAATAATTGTTTATTGCGCACTGTTTCATATAAAAATCGAAATACTGCGAGGCAAAGCATTTTTTTTTGGCAAGGGGTAGCACTTCGTTAATAAAGAACATTTCGCTGTCTGTCTTATCGTTGAAAGTAGCTAAATTTAAGACGCCGTTGTGCGCAAAGAAAATGTTATTTTTATAAAAGGGGTGGCAATTTTGCACCTTAATAGAGCCGTGCGTTGCTAAACGAAAATGAATAATTGCATTTTCATTTATTTCAATTTTCTGCAATTGTTTTTCAAATTCTGCAAATTTCAGCGCGCGAAAATATTTTGTTTCGGTGCAGAAACCGAAGCCGTGCGAATTGATTTTTGCTGCTGTTTTAATTATATTTTTTGCGGGCATTTTTGCGCCTGCCGGTTTTACTATTATTAAGCACATAACTATTTATTTTTTAATGATTTAACTATTTATTAATTAATTTATTAATTTAATTTTGTGTGTGCGGCGGTTTAGCCTAAAACCGCCGCGCGATTGATAAAATATTGTTTTTCTTTTTTTGTTAGAAATGGTATGTTTTCAATATCATTAATTTCTATTTCGAGGCGCGTTTCTTTTGAAAATTCAATTAATTTAGTGATAAAATTTATCCAGTTATTAATTTTTTCAAAATCAATTGTACCCTGATGTTGCCGAAATTCTATCGTATTGTGTCGCTCTATACTAATTGGATTTACCTTGAAATATCTGCCATCATAATATAAACTTGAAATATCTGAATAATTATTACTTCTTGCTAATCTTTCTGCATATTCAGAATTAATCTGTAAACTTTTCGAGTATTGATTATTATCTTCTCTGCGCGATTTTGCCATAAATTTATCGATAGCCTTTTCTAAAAGAGAGTAATTGATAAAAATATTTTTGTATGTTTCAAAAGAAATTTTTTGCAGCCCTACGTGAACATGCAGTCCGCAGGTTTTATTCACTTCTGCGCCCGTTTCTTGCAAAGTTTCACAAAGTTTTTTCAAGTTGTTAAGGTCTTCTTTTGCGGTTAAAACAGGGCTTACAAACTCTGCTGCTCTGTGGCCTCTGATACTTGCGTCTGTTACAACTTTAAAGTAATTTTTAGTAGTGTGGTTATAATTTTCGGGTTGGACTTTTAAGCCTTTTGCGTGCATTTTTTCGATAGCGTCAGTGGCGACGTTAAAACACTCCATTTCGATGCCGAGCGTGTGAAAAACGGGCGCGGGTCGCGTGGTTCTTGTTCTTTGTGGCGCAGCAGCAGGCGCGGGTGTTTGCTGCACTTTGTAGAGCATTGATATTGCGTAAATATCTTTGCCTCTTAAACCGATTTTTTTCAGTTCTGATTTTTTTTTCTGCTCGCTGTAACTACTGTTGTTCATTACTTCTGCGATTTGTTCATTTAAAGTTTTATCCATTTTCATTGTGCGCTTTGTGTAAAGTGCGAAACTTTTTATTTACTTATTTATTAATTGTTTTAATATAATACTTGTTTTATTTTTGTTCTGCAAAGATAATATATATTTTATATATCTACCAAATTTTTTTAGTTAAAGTTTAGTTAAAAAATCTTAAATCAATTATATATACATTATAATAATGATTTTTTTATTTTTTATCTGTTATTTTTTTATTGTACCTTTGCAAAAATTTCAAAATAACTTTAATATTATATTGTATGAGAATAAAAGAAATAATAAAAAGCAGTGATACCACTGTAAAAGAAGTAGCAGAAAAAATGGGCATTTCTCAACCTGCATTAAGTAGGGTTTTGAATGGTAACACAACCGTTGAAATGCTGGAGCGCATCGCCGCCGCTTTGGAAGTTCCTATAACGGAGCTGTTTGAGCAGCCGGCGACCAACAAAGTTACCTGCCCAAGATGTGGGCAGGTTTTGTCGGTTAAATTTGTGTAGATGTTTTTTTTAGGAACGTTTTAAGCAGCGAGAGCAGAGACAAAACAGATATTTTGCTTTGTCGCTCAACATTACGTTTTGGCTATGCCGAGTCGCGCAAAACGACTAAATTTTTTGAATGAAATGCAGGTAGGGGCAAAAGCCTTTTGCCCCTACGGGTTCTTCATTTTTGCAATCACCTTGTCGGCAAACGCTCTAAATTCTTTGTTGTATTTATACTCGTCGTCATATTTTTTCAGATAATCACTAACTGTTGTTCGTTTTCGGTTAATGAACGAGGCGACGTCGCGTATACCGTATTTCAACTGCCAAATAGCAATATTTGAGAATATCATACGGCAGAATACGGGCTGCCGGTATCTTCTTTCGGAGGTGATTTGGGCAATGTTCAGTCCTGAAATTTCTGCTATTATTTTTAAAAGGTCTTCCATATATTTTACAATTTTTGTAATTAATGTTGGTAGAGGGCAAAAGCCTTTTGCCCCTATTAATTGAATAATCTGTTTAATCTCTGCTCCATAGCGGTCTTTACCCGCTTTTGCGACAATTGGTAATACTCCGTGTCTATCTCGAACCCGATGAAATTGCGCCCTGTATTCAAAGCGGCGACTGCCGTTGAAGCGCTGCCGCTGAACGGGTCAAGCGCCGTATCGCCTTCCCGGCTTACCAAATTCAAAAGACGCTCTAACAGACGGACGGGCTTCTGCGTAGGGTGGATGCGTGAATACCTGTCGTATACACATTCAATTATGCTTTTTTCCCGCGTCCCGTCTATTATTGCGCTCAAAACAAATGCGGGAATATTAAATACGCCTGTGCTATTTTTTGCAATAGTGCAACCACTTCCTTTATCATTTTTTCTTTTGTAAATTTGTTTGATTTTTGTCTCAAGAAAAAGTTTCAGCGCGTCTAATTCAGTTGTATTATTGAGCGCTGACTTTATGCGCATTATATCGCCTGCAATAGAATCAATATTATATTGTTTTTGCTCGCAATAAGGAACTTTTGTATGATTTATAATACCCTTCCCTTTTGTATGAATTGATATTGTTTCGTGAAACCGTTGTATTGGGAGTACCGGCGATGAGTTAAATTTTTTGTTCCAAACAATTTCTTCTTTAAACTTAAACCCCAAATCCGCAAGTATCGTATTCCACCTGTAAAACGACGTTCCGCGCCCGAACATCACAATAAACCCGTCTTTTTTCAG
>JAISWT010000112.1 GCA_031271005.1 Prevotellaceae bacterium
CTCAAAATCCCTTTGTGTTCCTTGTGAATTTCTCCCGCTTTGGCGGGACAAGTCTTGTGCGCTTTGTGGTAAAAAAAAATTAACCACAAAGGACACGAAGGTTACACAAAGTTCACAAAGTGGGAGAATAATATCAAATAATCAATTTTCAGGAGTTCCCGTTTATAAAAAAAAAGAGGCTATCTCAAGAAAAAATACTTTTGAGACAGCCTCCTACAACGTCTTTTGTCTATGTTCTATGTTCTATCAATAATTATTCACTATTCACTATTCACTATTAATTCTCAATTCTCAATTCTCAATTCTCAATTATTCACTAAAAATTTGTAATTTTGCAGTTGAAAAACCTGTCGGTAAAATTTGTAATTGGTTAAATGATAAGCAGTTCTCTTCAAAAACTTGTACGCTCACTGTCGCTCAAAAAGTTTCGCGACAGCGAGGGGCTGTTCGTTGCCGAGGGCGCGAAACTTATTAGCGACCTTGCCTGCGGCGGACTGGAGTGCGTTTTTTTGTTTTCCACAAACAAAAGCGCCTGTTTTTTTGAAAACGCAAAATTTATAGATATAACAGAGCGCGAACTGCAAAAAATTTCGAACCAAAAAACACCGCAGAACGCATTAGCAGTTTTCAAAATCCCCAAATACCAAATTGATTTTGAGAAAATACCGAATGAACTTTCGCTTGCCCTTGACGATGTACAAGACCCCGGAAATGTTGGCACAATTATTCGCCTTGCCGACTGGTTTGGCATAGCAAACATCTATTGTTCAGCAGGTTGCGCCGACACCTTTATGCCCAAAACCGTTCAGGCAACTATGGGCGCACTATCTCGCGTGAAAATTCACCGCGTTGATTTGCACGAGTTTTTGTGGGCAAACAATGAAAAAACAGCAATTTATGGCGCTTCACTACGAGGTGCAAATATCTACCAAACCGAGCTCACAAATAATGGAATTATCGTAATGGGTAACGAGGGAAAGGGGATTTCCGACAGCATCAAAACGCTTGTTACCAATGAGATAACCATACCATCGTTCCCCGAAAACCGCAGCGCTTCCGAGTCGCTGAACGTGGCTGCGGCAACCGCGATTGTCTGCGGCGAATTCAGGCGAAGAAGAATTTCAGCCGCTCGGTAATTCAGTTGTCAGAAATTGAGAATTGAGAATTGAGACATGAAGGAATTAAGAAATGAAGGAACTAAGAAATGAAGGAATTAAGAAATGAAGGAATTAAATTCAATGAACAATTAACAATTACGAATTACGAATTGCTAACTGCTAACTGCTAATTGCTAATTGATTAAAGTTTCTAACCCTATTCAATGCTCAATTATTTAGATTATCAGGGCGCACTCAGGTTCAGCAATGTGGGCGTATGCCATACGCCCCTACGGTCGTCATCATTTGTGCGACGTTCTCAATTCTCAATTCTCAATTCTCCATTCTCAATTCTCAATTCAATACCTAACTAAACTCTAACCACTAACCACTAACCACTAACCACTAAAAAACATATTGCTTAAAATTATCGTTAGCACGATTGCGGCGATTAACGCATAAAGTTTGTCTTTTTCAATAATAAATGCGGCGAGCGAGAGCACAATTCGGAGTAGAGGTGTGGCTATCAGCACAATAACACCAAGTTGGACTATTGCCGCCCCGTCAAGTTGGAGAATGTGCGCCACAACAGTTGATATTCCACGCAAATAGGGTTGCGCACCTGCGAAATGTGCGTCAGTTTCATCAGGAGCGGGTGCATATTGCGTGGCAAGTCCCTGATGCTGAAACAGATACAAAATCCCGCCGCACAATGTTATCAGTACAGAGGCAATCACACCTACTCGCAGCGACTTTCCTATCATTATTTCGGTTTGTTTTTGATTCATAAAAAGTGTATTTGAATTGAAATACAGAACTTATCTGAATTAAAATAAGGCTTTTCATAATTAATAATTAACAATTTCTTCATTTCTTCATTTCTTCATTTATTCATTCCTTCATTCCCTATCTGCTATCTGCTAATTGCTAATTGCTAACTGCTAACTGCTAATTGCTGTACGGGCAAAAGCCTTTTGCCCCTACCTGCTACCTGCTAATTGCTAATTGCTAATTAATTTATCATATTCTCCCCGTTATTCCATTATAAATCATTTGAATGGATAAAAAACATATTAAAATGGCAAAAATTATTCTCAAAATTTTCACATTTGCCTTCATCAGAATTTTGGAGCCAAAAAATGCTCCTGTCAATACTCCCGGAATCACCGGCAGAGCCAGTCCGGGGTCAATATATCCGCGTTGCAGATAAATTACCGCGCTTGCGGCTGCGGTTACTCCCACCATAAAATTGCTCGTTGTTGTTGAAACTTTGAATGGAATTTTCATCACAGTATCCATTGCCAGCACTTTGAGCGCACCCGACCCGATGCCCAAAATGCCCGACAGAATGCCCGCTAAACCCATCATCGAAAATCCGCCCATAACCTTACGAACCTTATAACTAACTGTGCCATTGGCTGTTGGATATGTCCCATTAAGTTTCAACCGTTTTGCAAGCGGGCTGTCGGGGGCTGCAACATTTCCATCGGCGTTTTTCTTGCGCACAATCATTGCTGCCGAAAACACAAGTACAACGCCGTAAATCACTGCTATAAAGCCCGTTGGCAGATATATTGCTACCATTGCGCCGCACACCGCTCCAAGTGTAGTTGCAATTTCGAGGAACATTCCGATTCTGATGTTGGTAATTCCTTCGCGTATGTAGGCGGTTGCGGCGCCCGATGATGTTGCAATAGATGTAATCAGCGCAGTCCCAACGGCATATCGCATGTCGAAGCCCAAGCCCAAAGTGAGCAGCGGAATAACTATCACTCCGCCGCCCAAGCCCGTGAGCGCGCCCAGAAGACCCGCGCAAACTGCGCCTGCAAACAATATAAGTGTTAAAAGTTGAATATCCAAAATCTGTTGCTTTTTTCAGTTTATTTGTTCTCTTAATTTTTTCAGCAAGACAAAGATTTTTACGTTCATCGGAATATCGTCATCTGTGTATATAATGATGTCGGCTTTTTCTTTGAGCGTTTCTTCATTCATCTGATTTTCAATACGTTGAATAACATTCTCGCGTGAGGTTTTGTCGCGCCTCATTACGCGACAAATGCGCGTCTCTATGCGTGCCGACACAAGTAACACCTTATTAACCAGCGTGTTAAAGCCGCTTTCGTATAAAATTGCCGACTCTACGAAAAGAATATCTTCGTTTTGGTTGCTTTTTATCCAGTTCAGGAAATCACTTTTCACCGCAGGGTGAACAATCTCGCTGAGTTTGCGCAGCATATCTTTATCTTCAAATGCGCGTTGTGCCACAAACTGCCTGTTCATTCCGCCGTCGTTGTAAGCCTCCTCTCCAAAGAGTTCTACGGTTTTGGCACGGACAACGGCGTTTGTGTTCTGAATATGTTTTGCTGCCTTGTCTGAGTCATACACTTTGCAGTTGTTGGCACGCAAATAACGCGCAACGGTTGATTTTCCGCTGCCTATTCCGCCGGTAATCCCCACAATAAGAGCTTGTTGAGTCATAAAAATATTCTGTAAATTTACTCCTTTTTACCGTTTTTGCAAGCGCGAAAGTAAGCAAAAAAATATTTTTTTGAAAAAAAATTAGTTTTTTTTCCGAAAAAATATCTTAATTTTGTATTTGATTTTTTGTCCATAGATTACACAGATTAATTTTTTTGAATCTATTTAGGCGCAAAGAAGATGCGCAAAACTTGTCCCGCCAAAGCGGGAGAACGCAATATTCCATTATAATTAAGGAATGAATTTTTAGTTGAGAATTGAGAATTGAGAATTGAGAATTAATAGTGAATAATTATTGATAGAACATAGAGTATAGAACATAGACAAGAGACGTTGTAGAGACGCCCAAATTGGGCGTCTTTACTACCCAGAACATAGAGTATAGACAGAATACAGTTTTTTTAGAATTAAGAAATGAATTGTTAGTGAATAATTGAGAATTGAGAATTGAGAATTGATAGTGAATAGTGAATAATAAAATACAGAATACGCAGCAATTAATAATTAAGCAATTAAGAAATGAATTATTAATTGACAGTTAATTGTTAATTATTAATTATTAGAGTTTAGATATTAGAAAAAACTCTAAACTCTAAACTCTAATAACTAAAAAAATTGTCTTTTGTCTATGTTCTATGTTCTATGCTCTAAACTCTATTTATCAAAGACGATTCAATTATTGAACAAAAATATGTTGCTCAAAATCTCCGATTATCACTACGATTTACCCGATGAGCGTATAGCCAAGCATCCTGTGGCGCAGCGCGACAAGTCGAAACTTTTGATTTATAAAGACGGGAAAATTTCGGAAGATGTATTTTCCGAAATTGCTAACTACGTGCCTTCCAATTCGTTACTCGTTTATAATAATACGAGAGTTATCTGCGCGCGCCTTCTGTTTGCGAATATGCGCGGCGCGAGTATCGAAATTTTCTGCCTCGAACCGCTTGTGCCGTCCGATTATGCGCTTGCACTGTCGGCTGTGCAACGCTGCGAGTGGAAATGTTTGGTTGGAAATTTGAGGAAATGGAAAAATGAGGCTTTTTTATGTAAAAAACTGAAAATAAACGACTTGGAAATCTCCCTTTCTGCAAAAATCATATCAACTCATGAAAACACGCATCGTATTTTGTTTGAATGGGATAGCGCGACTACGGTTTTTTCGGAGATTCTTGAAATGGCTGGCGAACTGCCAATCCCGCCCTATTTGCATCGCAAAACAGAACGCAGCGATTCTATTGATTATCAGACTGTTTACGCAAAATACGAGGGGTCGGTTGCCGCGCCCACAGCAGGCTTGCATTTTACTGAAACTGTATTTAACTCATTGAAAAACAAAAATATAGACAATGCCCACCTTACGCTTCACGTTGGCGCAGGGACTTTTTTGCCCATAAAAACCGAAAACGTGCTTGAACACACTATGCACGCCGAAGTTTTTACCGTGAAAAAATCGGACATCAAAAAAATCATTGATAAACTTGGAAATATTGTTGCCGTAGGGACAACTTCGCTGCGGACGCTCGAAAGTTTGTATTTCATTGGCTGTCAACTCGTTGGCAATGAAAAAAACAACGCTTTCTTTGTCGCGCAAAACGAACCGTATGAGCAAAACCGCACGCTTGCACCTGCCGAATCTTTGCAAAATATTTTAAATTATCTGGAAGAAAATGGTTTGGACAGCATTGACGGGCGAACTCAAATAATGATTCGTCCGAGTTACAGGTTTCGGATTGTCAATGCGCTGATTAGCAACTTTCATCAGCCCGAAAGCACCTTGCTGCTGCTGGTGGCGGCGTTTGTGGGCAACCGGCAGTGGAAACGGATTTATGATTACGCCCTGACGCACGATTTCCGTTTCCTGAGTTATGGCGACAGTTCGCTCTTGTTTGGGGAAAATGTGTAAGTTTGTGTTATTCAGTAACTTCGCCTTATTTTTTTTCCAATATATGCAGATATTCTTTTGTGCTGCTTGCTTTATGCTTTCGGTTTTCGGTTTTATCTGCTTTATAACGCTGATAATCAGTTTCTACCAAATAATATTTGCCATAATTTGCCATAATTTTTCTGATATTCTCAACCGACATCAGCCCCTCGTTATTGTAACTCAAAAAAAGGTATTTGAACTGCGCATTTTTTATCAGATTTTCAAATTCGGAAATCACCAGATTTCTGCTGCAATATTTTGACTTTGCGTATGTTCTCAATCCTGTTTTTCCTTTTGGAATAAAATCATCGTACTTTGCTATTGTATTGAGTAAGTGATAGTTAGCGCCATATTGTCGTGCATTGTACGGCGGGTCGATGTACAAAATATCGCCCTCAATATGTTCAATCAGTTCATTGCTGTCAGTATTGAAAACCGCGTGCGAATTATTGCTGATTTCAAACAGCGCGGGTTCTACGAGCATTTCTTTTTGCGCCGTTTTTTTCAGTTTTTTGAGATACGCGCCATAAACGGAAGCGGTATTTGCCACTTTATCAGCGCTTTCGAGCAAACTTGCGAGTAAAAACCAGTAAATATTGTTGTCAATTTCGTTATTGATTTTCCAGTTTTCTATCGTTGTGCGCACCGCGTCAATTTTTTTGCCGTTTTGGTCTGAAAAATAGCGCCTTTCGCCGTTTCCACCTGCGCAGTAATGCTTGTAAATAAATCCGTTTTCAATCGGGGACAGACTGTTTAACTCGTTTATATACTGCTCTTTATCCTTAATTTCGGTACTGTTTTCAATATAATTTTTATTCAGCACATAACTGTAGTATTCACAATCGTTGGCAATCACTTTTTTAACGTCTCGCTTGAAATTTCGCCCTACAATGCCCGTTCCTGCAAAGATGTCGCAAAAAACCTTGTCTGTCAAGTCGTTGCCAACAACAAACAAGATGGTTTCCTTAATGAAAGGCGACAATTTATATTTTGAGCCGATATAGTTCATAAGTTTTTCACCCAAATCACGTCGCTGTAAATCAATTTGTTATTGATAAGGATTTTATTAAAGCCTTTTTGAAATGAATAATCCAAAAAAGTTTTAATTTTCTTTTCTATCAGCGCAAAATTTGACTTGCCCTGTAAATCTTCGCAAACAATGAAAAGTCGGTTCTCAAAATGCTGCCGCGATTGCGCTGATTGATTGGCGTACAGCCATTTAATCAGTTCATTCTTGTCGTTGCGGCGACTTAAATCCACGCTTTGTCTGAATTTTTTTGGAAAAACCGAAGTCTTCAAATCGAAAGGTATATTATTCAAATAAAAATCAATGGTCAAATGTTTTGGGTTCGTTTCTTTTATTGCCCCGTTTTTACAAAAAAACTCTTCATGGTATTGTGCGCACTGAAAATTGTACCAGCGATGCAGGGCATAATTCAAATCAATTTCTTTTTTGTGGCAAAGTGTGATTATAAAATCCAGACTGTCAATATAATACACAAATTTAGTGAGGCTGTCGAGGTCGTTGTTTTGCCTTTGCCAATGCCCGCCAATGTAATCCAAAGCGCGTATAATATCTTCTTTTGGTGCCATGTATTATGTTTTGCCCGCAAGTTGAACCGGAAAAATCACGATTATAAAAAAACATTGAATTGCGCAAATTTTCACTCGGCTTTTTCGATGCTCACAGCATAGCCTCCACCGGGCGCAGTCTGAATTTTCAGAACGCTTGCTGATGTAACTTTCTGTTTTTTAATTTCGTATGCCTGCGGGTTGGTTTTGTAGTGTGCATCTTTTTTATCGGAATAGATGGTTGCTATGTAGTTTGTTTTGGCATCAAGAAAGTCAAGTTTGACGTTTGATGTGCGCAGGTTGTAGCCGTTTGTAGAGCCAACGAACCAGCGATTGCCGCCACGTTCTTTGCGTGCAACAGTGAGATACTCGCCGGGTTCGGCTTCGAGATACACTGATTTTTCCCAGTCCAAAGCCACATCTTTAATAAACCGGAATGCGTCCAAAAACTTGTTGTATGTTTCCGGGAAATCCGCAGCCATTTGTAGCGGAGACGACATCGTTACATAAAGCGAGAGTTGATTGCAAAGCGTTGTATTGACCCACGAGGTGTTGGTTGACGAGTATTTATTCAAATCGTTCTCAAACAGTCCGGGCGTATAGTCCATCGGTCCGCCCACCAGCCGCGTGAAAGGCAAAATAGTGGTATGATTGGGGTTGCTCCCGCCAAAAGACTGAAATTCAGAACCACGTGCCGACTCGTTGCCTATCAAATTTGGATACGTGCGACAAATGCCTGTAGGACGTACTGCCTCGTGCGCATTGACCATAATTTTATATTCGGCAGCCTTTTTAATCGCATACAGGTAATGATTTACCATCCATTGACCGTAATGATGTTCGCCGCGCGGAATAATATTGCCAACATAACCGCTTTTGACAGCATTGTAGCCGTATTTTTGCATTAATTTATACGCATCATCAAGATGACGCTCATAATTGCGGACAGAAGATGAGGTCTCGTGGTGCATGATTAACTTAATTCCCTTACTGTGAGCATATTCGTTCAGTTTTTTTATGTCAAAATCGGGATAGGGCGTAACAAAGTCAAAAACATAATCTTTGGAGCATCCGAACCAGTCTTCCCAGCCGATGTTCCAGCCTTCAACAAGCACTGCGTCGAAGCCGTGCTGCGCTGCAAAATCAATATATTTGCGTACATTTTCGTTGTTGGCAGCGTGCTGTCCGCTGGGTTTTGCTTTACTGTAGTCGGTTACGCCAAGTTGAATGCTTGGGAACTCGTCAGTATAACTCCACGATAACTTTCCTGTAATCATTTCCCACCATACACCCATATATTTTACAGGTTTAATCCATTCTGTATCAGCAATTTTGCAGGGTTCGTTCAGGTTGAGCGTTATTCTCGATGCCAGCATTTTTCGGGCATCGTCTGCCACTTCCACAGTGCGCCATGGGGAAACACAGGGCGCCTGCATATAGCCTTTCAGCCCTTGTGCGTCAGGGGTGAGCCAACTTTGGAACACCAGATTTTGGTCGTCAAAATCCAAATTCATACACGAATAATCAATCAGAGCCGCCTCGTGCAAACGAATATAATTGCCATCTGCGGTTTTCATAATCAGCGCCGTTTGAACGCCTGTGGGCGAAAACTGCGTCTGCGAGGAGTTTGAAGTGATTGCACCCTGCATAAGATTTCGTATCTCGGAGAGTTTTGAGGTTGTATAATCGTATTCTTGAGTGTCATAGTCGCCGGCAATCCACAGCGCGGTATGGTCGCCGGTCATTGCAAACTGCGTTTTTTCTTCTTTTATTATGAAATAAATGAGGTCTTTCTGCTGCGGAAACTCGTACCGAAAACCGAGTCCGCTGTCAAAGAGGCGAAAGCGAACAATCATATATCGTCCTGTTGTGCTTTGCTGCAACGTTAATGCCAGTTCGTTGTAATGATTGCGAATTTCGCGCTCTTCGCCCCAAACCGTTTCCCAAGTCTGGTCAAAACTGTCGGTCTGTGCATCAGTGAGTTTGAAGTTGTTCAGCAGCGAAATATTATCGTCATCTTTTTGCTGCCCAACACCCTTTATTTCTGTATTAAACTGCTGTTTCTCGCCATTGTCATACAACTGCAAGCCCAAAGCAGAAGGTTTTATTATCACTTTTCCCTTGTAGAACAGGGAATAAACAGGTTCTCCTTTGACGGAAAGTTCAAATCTCATTTCGAGTTCGCCGCTTGGCGATTTAAGTGTTTGTGCATTACTATTCATTGCAACAGTGCAAGTCAGGAAAGAAAAGGTAAAAACGGAGAAGGCAATTATTTTTTTCATTTTGAAAAATATTTTTGATTAAATTTTTTGCAAAAATAAAAAAAAAACAGATAATACAAAAACAGTTTGCAATTTTTTTTGCAGCCCATGTTATCTGTTAGTTTTCAGTTTTCAGTTTTCAGAAAAAGACAGGCGAAGCGCGAAGGCACGAAAAGACTTGCGCTTTGGCGGGATAAACTTTGCGGTAAAGAAGATTTAACTTTTTGTGCAAGCCGCAAAAACAAAAAATCGGCAAGGGCAATTTTGAAATTTGCCCCTGCCTAAAAACATTATGAAAATATACAATTATAAGAACTGCATTGAAAAATCAATATTTTCTGTTAAAAATTTCTGCATAAACAAATGCGCGGCGTGCCTCGCTGCTGCTTTTCAAGTTGATATTGAGCGACTTCTGCGCTTGGCGTTCATTGGGCGTGCCGTCAATAACTTCCAATCGCTGCAAAGGTGCGCGCACCGAAGACAATTCTGCATTCTTGTAGTTCTTGTGCTTATTTTCAAAATAATTCGCACTTACGCTGTCAATCGGCTGCTTTACAGCCTTTTTTGCAATGCTTTGAGGCTTTGTAACGGGCTGCGGCGCCGGCTTCATTTCCTTTTTTTCAACCGCCTCTTGGAGGTCGTTCCACCAGTCGTCCAAACTTTTTTTGTTAGTGGGCGACAGCGGCGGAGGCGTGGTAGAAGTGTCCGCAGGCTTTGATTTGGCTAATTTTGAAACAATCCAGATAACAACCGCGCCAATTATGACAATATATCTAAAAACTTCGCTGTCCATATTTCTTATCTAATTTTACGAATTAAAAATTAAAAACTTTTGCCTCCGCAAAATTAGCATTAAATTTTCAATTTACACACAAGAGCAAAAAAAAAATTGTTTTTAAAAGTTTTCAGTTGTCAGAATTTTGATTTTGTCTCCCGCTTTGGCGGGACAAGTCTATTGTCTTACTCTTTTTATTTCACAGAGGGACACGGAACTTGTCCCGCCAAAGCGGGAGAAATCACAGAGAGACACAGAGATTTTTTACAAAAAAAATAAATTAAACAAACTCGGGTTAATTCTTTTTTTGAGGTGCTATTTTCCAAGTGCACACAATGAAAAAAGTTTTTTTTACAGAGCAAAGGGCTGAAAGCCCGCCGTGCAACAGCACAGGGGCAACGCCCTGTGGTTC
>JAISWT010000036.1 GCA_031271005.1 Prevotellaceae bacterium
AACACCGGATTGTCGCATGCTTGCGCTTCCTGCATGGTGGCCGTAAACTTGAACGAATGGGCGGGAACCACCCGGTCGTCGTGGTCGGCCGTGGTGACCAGCGTAGCAGGATAACACACGCCCGGCTTAATGTTGTGCAGCGGCGAGTAGCCCAACAGGTAGTTAAATTCTTCCTCGTTATCGCTTGAGCCGTAGTCGGACACCCAACCCCAGCCTACCGTAAACTTGTGGAAGCGCAACATATCCATCACCCCTACGGCCGGCAAGGCCACCTTAAAGAGTTCGGGACGCTGCGTCATGCAGGCGCCCACCAACAGCCCACCGTTAGAGCCGCCGCGGATAGCCAGCTTCTCGGACGACGTATATTTTTCTTTGATGAGATATTCGGCCGCTGCAATGAAATCGTCAAACACATTTTGCTTTTGCAATTTGGTGCCGGCCTTATGCCATTCTTCGCCATATTCGCCGCCGCCGCGCAGGTTGGCCACCGCATAAATACCGCCTTGCTCAAGGAAGAGCATGCGGCTCGCGCTAAAGCCCGGCGTGAGGCTGATGTTAAACCCGCCGTAGGCATACAGCAACGTAGGATTTTTTCCGTTTTTCTTCGTGCCTTCCTTGTACACAATAAACATCGGGACTTTCGTGCCGTCCTTGCTTTCATAAAACACTTGCTCGGTCACATATTTCCCTGTTTTCACCTTCAACGAAATGGATTTATACAGCTCCGGTTGCGGATTGGAAATGTCCAAACGGTAAATGTCGTTCAACGTAGTAAATGAGGTGAAACTGTAAAACATTTCGTTCTCGTCCTTGTCGCCGCTGATGCCGGCCACCGTACCGATTTCGGGCAGCTCCAGTTCCGTCTCAAGCTTTCCCTGTTTGTCGAAGATGAACAGCTTCGAGTGGGCGTCGTGCAGGTATTCGGCCACCAGCTTTCCTCCTATCACTTCTACCGACTGCAGCACGTCCTCACTTTCGGGGATTACCGTTTCCCACGTCAGGTTTTTAGCCGTAGGGTCTATTTTAAGCAACTTGTAGCGGGGCGCGCCGTCGTTGGTGAGCACGTAGATCTCGTTGTCGAAGTTTTCAATGGGCGTGTAGTCCCAGTCAAACCCACCGACGAGCGTACGGAAATCGCTGCCCGGCTGTTTCAGGTTTTTCACTGCAAGCGAATTGCCGCTGGTGCCACCCGACACAATGAGCAACAGGAAACGGCCGTCTTCTGTGGCGTAAGCGTTGTTGTAGCGCAACGGATTTTTCAGATCCTGATAAATCAATTTGTCTTGCGACTGCTTGGTACCTAATTTATGGTAATACACCTTGCTGTATTCGTTTTTCTGCGACAGCGCGCTGCCTTTCGGCGCATCGTAGCCGCTATAATAAAAACCGTCGTCGGCCCATGAAATGCCGGAAAACTTTACCCACTTAATCACATCGGGCAGGTTGTTGCCGTTGATGTCTTTCACGCGGATTTCCTTCCAGTCGGAGCCGCCCACCGACACGGTGTAGCCCACGTACTTGTCGTCGTTCGAAGGGCTTAACGAGCCCACGGCCGAGGTACCTTCCGCCGAAAGCGTATTGGGATTGATAAACTCGCGCGGCTCGCCGTTCAGTCCGTCCGACACATACAGCACCGATTGGTTTTGCAATCCGTCGTTTTTCCATACAAAATATTTATCGCCAACCTTTCTCGGCAGCCCCTGGCGTGGGTAGTTCCATATTTCGGTCAGCGCTTCCTTCACTGCGTCCCGATAAGGAATTTGCGACAAATAGCCAAACGTCACTTCATTTTCCTCACTTACCCATGCCGCGGTTTCATCCGAACGGTCATCTTCGAGCCAACGGTAAGGATCGGGCACTTCCTTCCCAAAATACACATCTTTGTAATCCGTTTTTTTAGTAGCCGGATACGTTACTTTTATTTGCGGGTGCTGCGTACAACTGCTCATGGCAAGAACTGTAATCAAGGTGAAAAGAATTATTTTTTTCATGATATAAAAATTAAAATAGGGACAAAGGTAACTGAAATTTCTGAACTTGCACACACATTTTTTCGAAATTTATATTGTTTTATAATTCATTATCATTAAATGCTCTGTTTTCCTGTCATTCCGATTCATAAAACTTACATTGTAAGATTTATCAAAATAACTTATATGGATTCCCTGTCCATTATATAAACCGTGAATAAAATCAGTATTCTTGATAATAAGCATCCACTTGCAATTAGTTTCGTTAATAAGGAAATTCGCTAATCTTTTTTGGTCGTTTTGTGTAAATTCATTTTGGTCATAAGTGCTAAATTCAGTATCGTAAGGTGGGTCTAAAAATATAAAATCCTCTTCTGTTGTATTTTTTGATTTCATAAAATCGTAAAAATCAAAATTTTCTATTTCAGTATTTTTGAGCCGATTTTGAATTTCTGCACTTGAAATATACTTTATCTTTTTGTCTAATGAATTTCCATTGTAACCTATTCCGCCGTAAGGCACATTAAATTCGCCATCTGCGTTATAGCGGAACATACCGCTGTATGTGTAATTACGAATGAAAAAATAAATTGCACTAAAGGCAATTTGTGGAATATTATATTTATCAAGTTTGTTGTACAAGTATCTGAAGTACATATAAAACGAACTTTTAATAGCTGTTAAAATATTCGCGTCAATATCTACTTCGCACAATAAACCTTTCTCTTTTTCAATTTCGCACATTCTTTGCATTTTACGTGTTAGATTTATTTTCAGTTCTTTTCTGTAAAATTTGAGGTCAAAATCAAAAACACCGTCTAGGGAGGTTGTGAAATTGTTAAACTGATTTTCGATAAATTCCGATATATAACTTTTTAAATCAAATTCTTCCGAATTTCTTAATTTCAAAAACACGTTCACTAACAGCGATTTATAGCGTTTAAAAATTCCATCAAGTTCTCTCCAATACCCATCAATTTTTGTGAGCATGTAAAAAAGTTCCTTTTTGTTTTCGGATTTTATATTTTGGTATAAATCTATTAAGTCCTTTGATTTGTCGTTGATAAAATAATGATTCGCACTATTTACAGCAAAATATACAGCCCCGCCACCGACAAACGGCTCGTAATAATTATTAATTTTTTGAGGCAAGCTCGGAAGAATAACTTTTAATTCTTTCGATTTACCGCCCGGCCACTTTAAAAACGGTTTTAATTCTACTTCTGTTTCTCCAAATAAATCTCTCATTTTATATTCTTTAAACGATTTTCAGAGGCATTGTAATAATTGTTATCTAATTCAATGCCAACAAATTTTCTATTTAATTTCAGGGCAGCCACTCCAGTTGAAGCGACTCCCATAAATGGATCAAAGACCGTATCATTCTCATTAGAGGCTATTTTGACAATGTGCTCCAACAATTTAACAGGTTTTTGCGTGGGGTGTTTGGGATTTTTCAACCTTTCAGGCGAAGAACAAATTGGGGACTCAAAAAAGTTGTGCATTTCTTTTTGGTTGCAAAAATTCCATTTATGCTTTTTATTCCAACAGCAAAGTATTATTTCACAACTATTTAAAAATCCATTTTTGAAAAACTTAGGTATGGGATTTGTCTTATGCCAAACAAAAAAATTAGTTGCATTAAACTTATGGTCTAATGCGTCATACCATTTCCCAATCAAATTGTAACTGCAAAAAACAAATAAATTTCCATCAGGTTTCAACACGCGAATAAATTCATCTGCAATTTTATCAGGTTCAATCTCTTTTTTATCCCAATCGGCAATGTCGTTATTCACATCTTCGCGCCATTCAAACTTTATGTTTCCTGTAGAATGTTTTGCTAAATTGTACGGTGGATCAGTCAAAATCAAATCAATAGTATCTGCTTTGATTTCTTTTATCAAATCAAAACAATCGCCTTGCACTATTGAAAATTTGTCAGTTTTCATTTACGAAAGATATTTGCTTTTTATTTCGTTCAATGCCGCCCTGATTATCGGTGCATTTTTTTTATACTCGTCAATGACAATTTCGTAACCTTGTTCCGACCTGCAAATAAAATTCCAAAAATCACGCCCGATCAACAATTCTTCTTCTGAAAAGAACTGCCGAACACGCCCTTGCGTCCAAGGTTTATTTTCACCGTAACGATTGTAAGCCGTCGCAAAGTAGCATTTTATCTTAGCATCCTTGCCCAGTGAATTCGACAAAATTGCATACTGTTCAAAAATTGCTTCTTTTTCGGAACGTGCTTTTTTATTGTCTAAATCGCCACCGATTTTAAGTTCAATAAGAAAATGCTCGGCGGTTTCTTCGTCTAACAAATAGTAATCACTAATGTGTGTTTTTTCTTGTGTATCTGTCAAATATTGAACTTCGCGGATTTCTTGAAAATCTTCGACCGAAACCTTGCGTGGATTTTTAGAATTTTTGTACGCCTCCAAAAGTTCTGCAATTTTTGCAGTTTGTTCGGGATACAATACGCCCCTAACCTCTTGTGATACGGTATAAAATAATTTTGCAATGTTAATGGCAAGTGTTTCCAACATATTTCCCAACGAACTGTCGAAAGAACGGCACATTGCAGTATAATACTGCAATTCCTCGCCCAAAACGGCAATGAAAACATTGTGGATTTTCATATTGAACGTACCATCGGGATCATCATATTCGGTGATATGACGAGCTGAAAATGCTTTTGCGAAAGTTTGCACACTTACGCTAACTAATTGTCTTATTGCTTTTTCACTTGATATTTGTTTATCCATGTTTTTCAAAATTAAGTTTTCTGCAAAGGTACGATTTTTTCTACCTAAAAGTTGTATTTGTTAGTTGAAAGTTCTAAGGCAATGCTTCTGCCACCACAAACGTGCTGCCGCCCACAAAGATCACATCATTGGGCAAGGCGTTTCCCCGCGCCACTTTCAAAGCGTTGGGCACCGTTTGCACCACCTGCCCTTGCAAGCCGTATGCAATGCAGCGCTCGGCCAATTGCCGCGCATCCATGGCGCGGGGCAGGTCGGCCTGTGTGAAATAGTAATAAGCGTCGACCGGAAGAAGCGGCAAGATGCTGTCGAGGTCTTTGTCCTGCACCACGCCAAAGACGAAATGCAGGCGGCGGTATGCCAGCGCCTGGAGTTGCGGCATGGTTTGCGCCAATCCGTGGGCGTTATGCCCCGTATCGCAAATAATCAATGGCCGCTCGGCAATGATTTCCCACCGTCCGCGCAAACCGGTTTGCGCCACCACATGGCTCAATCC
>JAISWT010000119.1 GCA_031271005.1 Prevotellaceae bacterium
TAACTATTCCTAACTAAATTCAATGAAAAATGAAAAATTTAGAGTTTAGCAATTAGTAATTGAGAATTGAGAATTAAAACAACTCCTAACCATTCCTAACTATATCTAACAATTTCTAACCATATCTAACCATATCTAACCATATCTAACTATTCCTAACTAAATTCAATGAAAAATGAAAAATTTAGAGTTTAGCAATTAGCAAATCGTAATTTTTAATTCGTAATTGAATATAATTCTCAATTCTCAATTCTCAATTCTCAATTCCTTCATTTCTTCATTCCTTCATTTCTTAATTCCTTCATTCCTTCATTCCTTAATTACCTGAAAATCACAAGTTTTCCGCCTGTTTCCTGCGTTTTATATTTTTTCAGAGGGTCTTTTGCAGGACCTTTTGCGGGAATTCCCATCGCCGTATTTCCCAAGTCGAACTGCGAGCCGCATTTGCTGCACACTGCCACAAGATTTTCGGGGCGCACTCGCACTTCGCGTTCCACTTCGTAGGGGCATGCCAAATCGAAAGCGCAGTACTCGCCAAACAAATTTGTGCATACCAGAATGCCTCCAAAGCCGAGTCGGTCGGTGGCAAGGCGCGGGGTTGTGAAGGTCAGGCACTCGCCAACGCTGCCCTTGAAAGTGTTGTACTCTCCCAAGAGGTCAAGTTCCAAATGCACGGGATAGTCGGGAATTGGCGAGCGTCTGTTGTCTTCGCAACTCAGGGATAGAATTGCAAACAGAGTGATTATCAAATATATATGTAAAATATTCTGCATAAAATTTTATTTTAGCAGTACCTCAAATTTGTTTTCGGGCAAAAGCGCAACGCGCATCAAAGTTTGTGTGCCTTTGCAATGTGTTTTCAAAACTGCACTTTTGGGGCAATATCTGCGTCCTGTTGGGCTTCAAAATAAGGCTTCTGCTCAAAACCACAAATTCTTGCAATAATTACATTTTGCACTTTGCGAATTTTAACGTTATACTCTTTCGCCATTTCGTTGAAGCGTGTGATTTCGGTAGATATACGATTTTCCGTGCTTTCCAGTTGCTGTTGCAGTTCCAGAAAGTTCTGGTTGGCTTTCAAGTCGGGGTATGCTTCGCGCAACGCGAGTATTTTGCCCAGCGCCGAAGTAATTTCGCCCTGTGCTTTCTGATATTCCTGCAATTTTTCGGCGGTCAGTTGTGTTGGGTCAATAGTGATTTGAGTTGCCTTTGCACGTGCCTCAATCACGCCTTCGAGCGTCTCCTGCTCGTGTGTTGCATAGCCTTTCACTGTTTCCACGAGGTTGGGAATAAGGTTGGCGCGGCGTTGATACTGCGTCTGAACGTTTCCCCATTGCGATTTAACCTCTTCATCGGACTTCACAAGCCCATTATAAGCGCCAAAAACCAGCAGCGCAATAATGGCAAGCACAATAATAACTACAAATTTTGTTCCGAGTTTCTTCATTTCTTATTTTCTTTGTTAAAATTGAAAATTAATTTGAGGACAAAATTACATGAAAAAACTCAGTTTTCCAAGCGCGTGCAATGAAAAAAAGTTTTTTTACAGAAGAATAGTTAGGAATAGTTAGAAATGGTTAGGAATGGTTAGGAATGGTTAGGAATGGTTAGGAATGGTTAGGAATGGTTAGGAATAGTTAGAAATGGTTAGGGGTTGTTTTAATTCTCAATTCTCAATTCTCAATTCCTTCATTTCTTCATTTCTTCATTTCTTCATTTCTTAATTTCTTAATTCCTTCATTTCTTAATTCCTTCATTTCTTAATTTATCTAACCACTAACCACTATTATGTGGCGTTTGGCTAACTCGCATTTTTTTTATATTTTTGTCGTCATTCCGAGATATATTGTCTGCCAAAAGCGGTCAAGTTTAAAATTTTAAATATATTTTATAAACGTCAATAAAATGCCGAAAAAAAAATCAATTTTATTATTTTTGATAATAAATATTTTCAATTTTAGCGCTGCGCAAACCGAAACACCGTTGCAGCAGGCTAAAGATTTGTATGCGCAGGGCAAATATGCACAGACGGTTGAAATTTACGAGAATTTGCTCAAAACCAGCGAAGTAGCGCCCGAATTGTACTACAATTTAGGCAATGCGTATTTCAAGCAGAACCAGATTGCACGTGCAATTCTCAATTATGAACGCGCCTTGCGGCTTGCTCCAAACTATGCCGATGCACGACATAACCTCGTTTTTGTGCAACAAAAAGTGGTTGACAACATTCCCGACTACGGCTCGTTTTTCCTTGTACGATGGTTAGAAAACATTGTAAATCTCTGTAATTCAAATGTTTGGTTGTATGTGAGTTTTGCCCTGTTTCTATCCAGTTTAATCTTTGCCTTTGTGTTCATTTTTGGGGGGAAATACAGATTGCGCAAAACCTCGTTTTACATTGCACTTTTATGCTTTATAATCAGCATTTTAACTCTGTTTTTTGCAAATATTCAGAAAAATAAAATTCTCAATCGCAATGCTGCCATCATAATGGATGCCGCAGTAACTGTCAAAAGTTCGCCCGACAAAAGCGGTACAGACCTGTTTCTGCTGCACGAAGGAACAAAAATAGTGGTTGTTGACAGGCTAAATTACTGGGTGGAAATCAAACTTGCAAATGGAAATACGGGCTGGATAGAACAGCACACAATAGAGATAATTTAGCGAATAAACAGCCTGCACAACTTGCAGGATTACCGGAAAGGAGGAATTTTTATGGAAGGAGCAACTAATTTTCGCCCCTGTTCGCAAAAAACCGAAGAGGTTTTCAGGCAAAGGGATATTTCGCCAACGGCAATCAGGCTCTTGGTGGCGCGTGCGATGTATGAATTTGAACACGCTTTTACGCTGGCTAATTTGGAGGACAAACTTGATACGGTTGATAAATCCACTTTGTCGCGCACGATAAATCTTTTCCACGCTAAACACCTGATACACAGCATAGACGATGGGTCAGGCTCAATAAAATATTCTGTTTGCAGCGACAATTGCATGTGCGAAATAGCCGACTTGCACCCGCACTTTTTCTGCACAAAATGCCGACAGACAACCTGCATGGACAACAGCCATATTCCACAAGTGGAACTGCCCGAAAATTACCACCTTTCGAGTGTTAATTTTGTGCTGAAAGGCGTTTGCGCACAATGCAGCAAGGGAAACTCATCGGAATAATCTGTGAAATATTTTAGTAATAAGAAATTAATAACTTGTCCCTAAATTTATTAAGCGATTCCTGATTCATCAAACATTTTACGGTAAATTTCCGCCTTATTCTCTAATTTCAGCGGGTAGGCACGCGAAGACGAAGGCATGCGATAAAAACGCAAACAACGATTACTGTACGCAAATGCAGCATATTCGCATGTTTTCGGCTCGATGACGCCAAACTGCCGTGCCAAAACGTCAGCGGCTTTTTGTCCTGTGGCAACAATAACGGTACAATGCGGAATGGTGTCCAGCAACGCTCCAATATCCGTTGGTTGTACAATATCCAGAAACTTGTCCGAAGCATTGTCGCTCAGACGGCGAACAACCGATGCCGTGTCGTAAACGGCAATGCCTCTTTCAGTCAAAAAATCAACGATTTTTTCTTTGCAAAACGTTTTCTTGTCGTTAATCA
>JAISWT010000156.1 GCA_031271005.1 Prevotellaceae bacterium
CAATGTCTGCGCCTCTGATGCAGGCAACTTTGTTAGGCATTTGTTCGCAAGGCGCCCCCTGTCCCCAATCGCCCGAAATAAAATAATCTATTACGTCTGTTAGATATTTATTTTTCATCTTCACAGCAATTTTTTGAGTTCTTCAATATCGGGCAATGCTTTTCGCAGGCGTTCCGGCATTTCTTCCGAAGTGCGATAGGTAACCACGCCCATTGGTTTTGAATAGTCTCGGACAGCAAATTGAACAAAAGTATTGTTCATTTCCTTGCATATAATGATGCCGATGGAAGCGTTTTCGTGGGGCTTGCGCACAACTTCATCAAGAGCCGAGAGATATGTATTTAGTTGTCCCGGATACGAGGCTCGAAACTTTCCCGATTTGAGTTCTACGGCTACGAGCGAGTTCAGTTCGCGGTTGAAAAACAGCAAGTCAATAAACAGTTCCTCGCCGGCAACTTCCACGCGATATTGATTGCCAATGAAACTGAAATCCTGCCCAAAAGTCGGTTAATTCTTTTTTTGAGGTGCTATATCCAAGCGCACACAATGAAAAAAGTTTTTTTTACGGAGCGAAGGGCTGAAAGCCCGCCGTACAACAGCACAGGGTAACGCCCTGTGGTTTGGGCGCTATCCCCATCAATTCCTGAAGCCCTGACGGGGCGTAATCTCATTACACGGATTTCGCCCTTTCAGGGCTTGTTCATCGTACATTTCTTCTTCGGCAGGGCGTTGCCCTGCGCTATTGATTTACGGGCTTTCAGCCCTTCGTTTGCAGAATCTTACCATTTACCACTTGCTACAAACAAGAGGCGCACTGCCTTTCAGGCAGTGACATTCGTGTATTGGCTACACCGAACGTTGTTTCGTGGCTAAATTATTTTTGAGACAGTGCCTATGAAAATTACGTCCTTTGGCTCCGCCGATTTTTCAATTCAGAACGGCATGATATTGACCGGCGTGCAACATGAGTGATTGAAAATCGTTTTGTGTGTATAACTTTGTGCGGTATAATAGCACCTCAAAAAAAGAATTAACCGTTTTTACTGCTTGATAATCCCACTCATAACTCCAAGTTGTGAGGTTTAGCCTTTCGCCCGCTCGGCAGTATCGGTTTTCTTCTGACACTATTTATATCGTTTTATGAATAAAAAACTACGCAAAGACAAGAAAAATCTGTGAAACACGGGCAGATAACAACAATAAGAACGCTTTTTCCTTTAAGGACATAACACGTTTAACTGCTATCTAATATCTATTATCTAATAATCTAATATCTAATCACTAAACTCTAACAACTAATCACACTTTTCACTCAAAGCGTTTCTCTATTTCCGCGAACCCTAAAATCTCTATAACTCGCTTTCCTTCGGGCGAATACACATTTTCTTTACATTCAAAAAGGCGTTGTACAAGGTCTTTCATTTCGGCGGGCGCCAGTGTTTGTCCTGCTCTGATAGCGGCAGTTTCGGCAAGCGAGAGCGCAATAATTTCGTGCATGCTACTCACCGAATTTTGCTGAGTATTTTTACTGTCATCAATTATTTTATGCAGCAGTTTTTCGGCAGAGCAGGTATTCATCACAGAGGGTATTCCGTTGATTATAAAAGTATTATCACCTGTTTTTGTAAAAACGAAGCCCGCTTTTTCCAGTTCGGGCAGCAAATCGGCAAAGAACAGCAAATCGGCAGCGTCAAAACAGATTTCTTCGGGGAACATTACTTGCTGCGAAAACGGCTTATTTTCAGTCAGTTGCGCCATTATTTTATCAAAAAGAATGCGAATGTGGGCGCGATGCTGCTCCACAATCAGCAAACCCGATTTTGTTGGGACTGCAATAAAGCGACTTTTTAATTGAAAAAAATCCGTGTCGCTGTCTTTTTCAAAATGTTGCAAAACATCAGGGTCAAAATTGCTGTCGGCAAAATCTATTTTCTCGTCAGGTTTTTCGGAGTTTCCAAGATTCCGGTAAAGTTTTTCCCACTCGCTCGAATCACGCTTATATGTATTTGCAGTGTTAAACGGGTTGTATGCGGGGTTGAATTGCACCACCGGCGGACGGATGTTGTCAAAATCTTTGGACTGCCGAGCCTGAAAATCCGGCGCACCTTCCATATTAAAATCAAGTGAGGGCGCAACATGGAATTTGCCCAATGTCTGCTTGACCGCCGCCGAAAGGATTGAAAAAATTGCCGACTCGTTTTCAAACTTGATTTCCGTTTTTGCAGGATGAATATTGACATCAATAGTTTCGGGCGACAATTCAAAGTATATGAAATAGTTAGGGTTTTCGTTGGGCTGCAAAAGTCGGTCGTAAGCCATCATCACTGCGCGGTGAAAATACGGATGCCTCATATACCGCTTGTTGACAAAAAAATACTGATTAGCGGTGCGCTGTGCAAATTCCGGCTTGCCTGCAAAGCCGCGAACAGTTACCAGAGTAGAATTTACTTCAACGGTTAAAAGTTGCTGTTCCCACTTCTTCTTTTGCGATTTGCCGAATATTGCTTCTATTCTGCACTTTGTATTTGTGCTTGCTAATTGATACACAAGCGTTTGGTCATCATAATATTCAAATTCTATTTGCGGATATGCCAGTGCGATTCTGAAAAACTCCTGCAACAGGTGATTGCGTTCCGCATTGTCCGATTTGAGAAATCGGCGGCGAGCAGGCACGTTAAAGAACAGGTTTTTGACCTGAAAAGTTGTCCCTTTGGCGCATTGCACAATCTCTTGACGGAACACACGTGAGGCTGCAATTTCAATCAACGTGCCGAGGTCGTCTTCTTCGCGGCGCGTGTGCATTTCTACCTGCGCCACAGCAGCAATAGATGCCAGCGCCTCGCCCCTGAACCCCAGAGTATTGAGCACAAAGAGGTCAGACGCATCGCGTATTTTAGATGTCGTATGACGCTCAAATGCCATACGGGCATCGGTTTCGCTCATTCCGCGACCATTGTCGGACACCTGTATCAGAGTTTTGCCCGCCTGACGAACAAGAATGTGAATGGCAGTAGCGCCCGCATCTATCGCGTTCTCTATCAACTCTTTAAGCACAGAAGCAGGACGTTGAATAACCTCGCCTGCCGCTATCTGATTGGCTACCGAATCCGGCAAAAGATGAATTATATCGGACATAAATATTGTTCTGTTATTTTTTTGCGCGGCAAAATTAATAAAAATATGTTTATCAATATAATTCAAAATAATAATCTGCAAAATGCTCCGAGTTTTGCCTCGCATCTCCGCATCGCGTCTTCCACCGAAAAGCCTGTGCGCCGCGCAGTTTAAAAGCGGCACAGGAAAACATAGTAACACAGCAAACGCTCTGATTTGCAGTCAGTTATAAAAGGCGCGAAATATTATGTAATTTTTAAGAAATTACTTTTTGTAATATTGCAATGCTTCGGGCAGGAACTTTTGAATTTCGGCAATGCGCTTGGCATCCGATGGGTGCGTGCTAAGCAGTTCAAAGGAAGAGCCTCCACTCTGTTGCGCCATACGCTGCCAGAAAGTAACCGCTCCGTTGGGGTCATATCCTGCCATTGCCATAAAGACCAGCCCCATGTGGTCGGCTTCGTATTCGTGCTGTCGGGAGAATTTGAGCGTTCCGAGTGAACCTGTCAGCCCGTAGACTGTTCCTACTATGTTTTGCGTTGTTTGCGAAGCGCCACCTAACAAGCCGCTAATCACGCTACTACCTGCTTCCAGCGCGACTTGCTGGCTCATCTGCTCGCTGCTGTGCCGTGCTACGGCGTGCGCAATTTCGTGTCCCAACACCACTGCGAGTCCGTTTTCGCTCTGAGTAACAGGCAAAATACCTGTGTAAACCACAATCTTACCGCCGGGCATACAAAAAGCATTGACATCGTCGCTCTGAACAAGGTTGTATTCCCACTGATAATCAGCAATATCTGCCGCACGCCCCACGCTGTTCATGTACGACACAACAGCCGAAGCGATTTTGCTGCCTACGCGCTTCACCATAGCCGTCTTGGTTTGGTCAGTAGAAAGCGGAGACTCCTTGATGAAATCGCTGTAACTTGCGGCGCTCATCGCCAGAATTTGAGAATCGGAAACCAGCGAAAGTTGCTTGCGACCCGTCAACGCAACTGTAGTACAAGCCACACAAACAGTGGCTATAAAAATAGTGAAAAGAAAATTCCTCAGTTTCATTTTGATATTATGTTTTTAATATTTATAAAGTTTACGAAGTTTGCAATGTTTGAAAATAAATGTGAATATATAAAAATGACATGTAATTTACAGATTTCAATTCTTAAAATTCTCTATAAAATATCGTGCAAAAATAACTGTTTTTATTAAGATTTTTTATATTTAATAAAAATAATATTGTTGTTACATTAATATTTAACAATTATTTACACTTGTTAAATAGAGCGTAGAGTATAGTTATTAGAGTTTAGTTATTAGAGTTTAGAGTTTAGAGTTTAGAGTAGGGGCAAAAAATCTTTTGCCCGTACAGCAATTAGCAAATCGTAATTCGTAATTTTTAATTCGTGATTGAATTTAATTTCTTAATTCCTTCATTTCTTAATTGCTACTTGCTATCTGCTAATTGCTATCTGTTTAAAGTTCTCAATTAAAAATTGCTACCTGATACCTGCTAAATTTAAAAAAAAGTTAATTATCCCCCTTTTTTACGTCAATATTTGTACCATACCAACTATTTTTATAAAATAATTTTGCATAAACGAAAATAAAACAATTTAATCCTTATAAATTTAATAACACATAAATTCTTTTTTTATGAGAAAAACATTTAACATTCTAAAAATGCTCCTTATGCTCGCAGTTTTTGCAGGAGGAGCGGCGCAAATGCAGGGGCAAACAACTCTCTTTTCGTATGACTTCGCAAACTGGACGGGACCAGCAACGATTGACAGCGAAACCGAAGTACTTTATGACGGAATGTATTTTAAAACTAAAAGTAACAGACCATTTAATTTTGCTAATGGAGTAATGACATGGCCAGGCAATAATTTGGATAACAACAATTACTACATTAGGATTCCGTTAACAGGGATAAATGGCAGTTTAACTATCAAAGTGTGGAATGGAAATGCCAATACTAGAGTTTATTATTATCTTACTTCCGGTAACAGTCAAGATGACAGAACGGCTACAAGTGCTGGAAATCCAGTAGAGATAACTTTTATCACTGATGTCACTGCGGGTAATCTCTTTATAGGAAGGTATAGTAGTGCTTATACTACTGCTACTAAAATTGAAATTCAAACCCCGACTCCGCCTCCTCCCCCAGTCCCCACCTGGATAGGCAATTCTTATGTGCATATAAACAATCTGAATCAGTACTACAATTGCAGTCAGAATAACAGCAGCAATGATGATTTCAGTACAGACCCTTCTTCGCCATATCCTTTGGGCTTTATAGACTCTCCTCTGGTATTTTGGGGAGGCGCGGACGTAGATAAGAGAGCGCTGGACAATGTTTATATGTTCTATCGAATTGACAATGGCGAAGAGTTTTCTGTAGTGCTCCCTTATGGAGGCGCGGTTGACAATTCTAATAATTTCTGGTACAGAAACGATGCTAATCCTGTAAGCATTGACGCTAATTCCGGTAACCACAAGCTTGAAGTCTGGTTTCGCGCAGGCGAAGATGACGAAGATAACGATTATATCTGGGATTCAAATAACTTGGCTAACTACACCGCCTCATTTAATGTTCCTTATCCCGATGCTTATCAACTGGCTTATGGCAACAGTTCAGACCCATGGACTTTTGTTAATTTTACCCAAGTAAATGCAACGACATGGGAAATCACCGACTTTGAAATTCCTGAAAATTTTGAAACCATGAACGTTTATGTAGGTTATAATGAAGGACTGGAATTTGCTCAGTGGGTAGACGGCAAAAGCGCTAATAAAGCTACATCAGTTTATACAGAAGCCACTTCCGGCACAATAGGCAAATGGACAATCACCGTACCCTACAATGGCACGAACTGGGAACTTACATTTACGCCGACAATCTCCTACTACTTTCCTGAACGAGGCAAGTGGCATTTGGTAAGCGCACCGCTGGCAACAGTGGATTTGAGCAATTTTACCTTTAATAAACAGCCGGGCGTGGCAATACGCAAATTAAATTCTACTGCCACGCAGGGAACTTGGGAATCTTTCACGCAAGATGAATTTGAAGCCCCTCTTGCGGCAGGCAGCGCATTTGCATACTGGATTAATCCGACAGAAAATGCAGGCGTGTATGAGGATATCATAATTGCAGGAGGCAAAATTACTTTTGACTATGATATTGCGCTTGACAATGTTGGAAAAACCATAGAAGCGGGTAAGTTATTTACGCTTGTTGGCAATCCGTTTGACAGCGAGTTTGAATTTTCTGCTTTGGCAGCAGCCAACAGCGGCGTTATTAAAAATACAGGCTACTACGATGACGGTGACTACGATGGTAAAAATTACACGCTTCTTTCAGGCGACGTTATTCCAATTAAGCCATGGCAAGGTTTTATAGTAGAAGCAGCAGACGGCTTGCCAGGCGGCACGCTGACTTTTACAAAATCCGGTTTGAATATTTCGTCTGCGCCCGCTTTGGTTGCCCAAAATCCATCGTTATTAACTGTTACCACAACAAATGATGCAGGCTCGCTGTGGACTTACATTCGTCAAAACAGCGAAGGCAGCGATGTGTTCGGCAATGCAGACGGCTCGTTTATGGAATCGCCTGCCAATGAATTTGTACAAATCTATTCGTTGAAAGCGGATGCAAATGGCAACACTCGCAAAGCGGCAATGAGTACCTTTAGCGCTGCCGAAGCGCTGATACCACTGGGAGTTTCCACAACGCACAACGGAAACCTGACGCTGAATTTTGCAGGAATGGACTCTTACGCTTGCAATGTAACTTTAATTGATAATCAGACAGAACGACCAGTGGATTTGACAGGGCTTGCCTCATACGACTACCAGACAAGCATCAACGGCAGCGCTGACACACGTTTTGCGTTGCAGTTTGGGCAGCCCGTACCCACAGGCACGCAGGCAAATGAATATGCCAATGTTCAGGCATTTGTTAGCGGCGGACAAATAAATGTACGCGCCAATGCCGGCAACGATATTCAAAATGTAAAAGTGTTCAGCGTCAGCGGAACGCTTGCGGCAAACGAAACGGCAGTAAACAGCACGCATTTTGTACTCAAGCAGCAACTGCCCGCCGGCATATATCTGGTAAAAATTCAGACGGCGAAAGAAATCAGAACACAAAAAGTTGTGTTGAAATAAAACAAAATAAAGATACCTCTTCTCCACTTTCTGAAAAAGGGGGAGTATGGGCGCAGAAAAATAAAAAATGGATGTACCCATTCCCCCTCCCCCTTTGAAAAAGCAGGATGTCTGTCCGCAAAGACTTATGTATCCAAAGCGGACAACACAAACCAACGCACAGAGCGGAGGGAAAAAATATTAGTAGTTTTAATAAATAAATAACAAAGGAAAAAAATGGAAACAAAAAAATATTTGGAAACAGCAGAAATATATCTGTCGCCGGCAGTTGAATGTATGGAAATGGAAACGCATCAGGATTTTGCAGAATCATGTCCTGCCGGGACGGTGTGCGACCAGGGTGAAGTTAATCCGGAGGAGGAATTTTAACTCCTGTTGCAAGCGTTTTACGCATTTCAGTTATCAGCAGATTAGATAGAATAAAGATTTTTTCTGAAAACTGAAGACTTTTAAAAATTAATTCGCGGTTAATAACTGAGAATGTTTTAATTTCTCTGTGTCTCTCTGTGAAAGAATGTATTTTTTTACACAGAGAACACACAGAGATTTTTTTCTGTGCCAATGCGTGTTATCCGTGGCAAATGCAAAAAACTGATAACTTCTAAAAATCAGTTTTTATTGAAATAGAGGTTTTATCTTTGCAACATAAAAAAAATATATAAAAATTTTAAAAATAAATAAATAAAATTGTTCTCACGAAAAATTGGCAAAAAATTACAACAAATTTTGTACTTTTGCAGTTGATTTGGGAATTTTCCCGGTTGAAAAAAACATTGTAATTTGCTGATAATCAAACAGTTACATTCTAATTTTCTAAAAATTGACATATAGTAAAAAATAAAAATATTAATTATGAATAAGGTATTGTCTGTTATTATTACGGGTATTATAATTCTGGTGTTGGTGTATGTGATTCGGCATTATCTGAACAAAGATTATAATTTGAACGGGGCTAAACGCTGGCTTACTACCTCAAAGTATGGCAGAATTGTTTCAATGACCTCTTGCTTGCTTTTTGTTATTATTATCTTACTCCTTGGCAATGTTACCGATAAAATTGTTCAGTATTACCATTTGCCAAACTGGGCAGATATACTCTTGGAGTGGGTTGCTGCGCCGATATTGTCCTTTGTTGTTGTAGCCGCCTTGTTTGTACAGGCGCGTGCCGATTATCATGCAAGAAAGATATTGGGGATAAAAGACGATGAAAATGATGTTTGATTTATTTTAATGCAGGATACATTTTGAAGAATGCGACCGTCTCAAAAGTTAATTTTATCACAAAGATAGCAAAGAATAGATATTGAAAATCAACACTTTGTGTCCTTTGTGAAACCTTTGTGCCCTTTGTGGTAAAGAAAATTTGATTTTTGAGACAACCCCATTCTTCGTTTGTGTAAACTTGCAGTCCGTGCTGTGAGAGAATAAATCACAAAGATATGATGAACTGAAAAATTATGAACAGGTACGAAGTTTATC
This sequence comes from Prevotellaceae bacterium, assembly GCA_031271005.1. GTDB lineage: Bacteria > Bacteroidota > Bacteroidia > Bacteroidales > Paludibacteraceae > WRGS01. The sequence goes on from JAISWT010000156.1 coordinate 8,761, forward strand.
CCGAAATAGCAGAAAGTATAAGTAAAGACAGGCTGAAACAGTTTTTAGCGCTTAATTGTTAATTGAAAAAAGTCTAATTTTCTTTACCGCAAAGGGCGCAATACTTGTTCCGCCAAAGCGGGAATGTTTTGTGCTCTCCCGCTTTGGCGGGACAAGTCTTGTGAATTTCTTTGTGCTCTTTGTGGTAAAAAAACTTTGACTTTTGAGACATCCCCAGCGAGGTGGAAAATATTAAGGGATGGTTTTTAGTGCGGAACTCATCTTATTTAACAGTAAACTATAATCGTATTCTCCTTTCTCGTTTATGCAATCATCTGAATTGCTGACAAATACTACTTCGCCTTCTTTGTTAAATATGATGTATTTCGACATTCCGTTCTCTGGTTTGAATCGTTGCGGAGTAATTAATTTTACAAAATTGGCATATTTTTTTCTGTTTTGTATCCCAAAATCTACCAAAACGAATTTTGCCGGTTTTTTATTCCTCAATTTAGCCGTTGGATAAAGAGAATCCGACAAAATAACCGCAGGTTGCGTGATATTTTTCTTTTTCAAAATTGCCACTGCGTTTGCCACATCAGACCTCCCCCACTCTCCGTCTATCAATAAAACATACATATTTGCATTATTTGTTTCACTGAAATTAACCGCATCAGGCAAATTAGCAATACATGGACCACACCAACTTGCAAAAGTATAAAATACAGTGAAATCCTTGTCTGAATTTTTTGCAATGCAATACATTTGCTCAATATTAACTGTTTTTAAATCAGAATATTGACTTTTGTTCAAATTGCAAGCGTCTTGCGCGAAACTATTTATGCAAGTAAATGTAATTAATATAAATAAAAATGTTTTTTTCATGTTCTTATATTTTATAAATTATTGAGATTGAATATATTCCGTTTTGATTTTTTTTTAAATTAATTTTTTAAATACATTACTCAAACAGATTTTTAACATACCGAAATACATCATCAATATCTATTTTTGTTATTAAAATGCCTAATAAAAAAAATAAAATATTGATAAGTAAACTCTTTATATTATATTTCCTGTTTGATTGTATCATAAATGATAATTTACCAAGCAACTTTTGGAGCGGCGTCTCTTCCATCATTCCAAGCTTCGCGTGCACTGTCGCTATCTTGTGTTACAAAAATTCCCGCCAAGAACCACACAATTGCTCCCCATGGTATTCCGCCCTCCGTTTGCCGCATTTCTGCTGCATTCATTTCCATAACGCCCATAGCGTTCAAATTAATACTTTTTTCCATTTGTTTGTAAAATTATAAAATTATTAATTTATTCGCAAATATTTTTTTTTTGCGTGCACTCAAAAAGAAATATTTACAGCGGCAAAAGTAAGACAAATTCTTTATATGACAAATTATTTCTTGCTAAATATTCAAAATTTAACTAAATTTAACTTTTGTGAAAATGTAATGTTTTGTAAATTAGAGGTTTATGAATTACACAAAAATACACATTGGTAAATTAATCCAACAGTTTGTAAAACAGAATAATATAAGAAGCGCTGACCTTGCTCGCCAAACAGGAAAAACACGCCAAAATATATACGATTTGTACAAACGCGATGATGTGGAAGTCAAATTACTTCTTACATTATGCGACGTGTTGCAGCATAATTTCATAGAAGATATTTATCCTGCCAACAAAAAAACAGCAGATATTGACACTGTTTTCAACACAATGAAGTTGCTTGTAGCGGAAAAATTGAAGGAAAATGAATAGTTTATTGCCCGCCACTTCGCCACGCAGCGCCGCCCCTGCGCCTGCCACCGCCGGCAGCGCCGCAAGATACACAACCCAGGTCTTTGAATTGCGCCGCACGAAAAGACTTTCAGTGGAATTTTCTATTATTTCAGGGCGGGAGATGTTTATAATTTTCTAAATTGCTTTATGAGTTGTACAAAGCATACAATTACAACCAATACACTCAAAAAAATAATCAGAAAAGAGTATTTTCCGTAAATGTTATACCAACTTAAATTATCAGAGATGTGGTAACGAAAATATTCTGTAACAAGTATTGTAAAATTTGCAACTGCGTGTAAAATAAATGTTAATGTGATACTGTCCGTTTTGTAATACAACCACCCAAAGAACAAACCTAAAATTATTGCACAGATAATTGTGGCAGGTGCAAAATGAATTAATCCAAAAATCACAGATGAATATACTATTGATTTTACAACGCTGTAATTTGAAAGAAAACCTTTCAGTATCGTTCCCCTAAAAAGTAATTCTTCAAGAAAAGGAGACAATAAAACGGTTGAAAATAAAGAAAAATTTATTACTTCAAATGAATTTTTTATTGGATAGTGATTATCTAACAAATTATTTATTCCTGCACAGAGAATTGAATTTATTCCAACTTGCAATGCAATAACTAATAAAATAGAAAATCCAATTAAAGATAAATTAATCGGAAGTTTAAAAGAAAAACTGACAGCAATTCCTCTTTTTTGATTAATAAAAAAAGAAAATAACAAAATCAACAAGAAAAATATGAACACAGGTATTCTGTCAATATATTCTTTGTTTAAATATAACGATAAATAATCCGTAAAAAATAAAGAAGGAGCAACAATTACTATTGTACATACAATAAGTATAACTGCCGAAAATATTGTACTCGGAAATATTTTTTTAGATTTCATATTCAGATTTTTTTGTTATTATATTAATAAAAGAGGCTGTCGTATTTTTGAGACAGCCTCGATTTCAATGTTAAATATTGGAACCTCGACCTATAGAATCAGTATATGATCCACCATAAGAAGCGTCGTGAGGGTCAACTCCGTCCGCAGGTTCCAATATTCTTGATATCACATACATTAACCAATACCAACCTGATTCTCCTCCGTTGATATTTGTTAACTCTTGATCTGAAAGTTTAATTAAAGTATCCATACTTTTACTTTTTAATAAATTTTAATAATTCTCTTATTAATGAAGGAGCATACTCCATTAACAGATAGACTATTACTGCGATTGCAACGATAATAATCACTTTTTTTACATTGTTTTTTGTTGTATTTTCCTTCATTTTTATTAAGATAATTGATTAATGACGAGGCGGTCTACCGTTAATGCCGTCAGACCAACCTTCTCTAATATCTCCAACGTTGTCCCACGCTGATAAAGCCAAACCGATAAGAATGGCAATAACAATAGGATTACCGCCCTCCGTTTGCCGCATTTCTGCTGCGTCCATTTCCATAACGCCCATAGCGTTTAAATTCATACTTTTTTCCATTTGTTTGTAAAATTTGTAAAATTATAAAATTATTAATTTATTTGCAAATATTTTTTTTCTGCGTGCACTCAAAAAGAAATATTTACAGCGGCAAAGGTAAAACGAAATTTTTGAATAAAACAATGTATTTCCGATAATTTTTATCGTGTTTTCCGATAATAAAATTTTACTGCTAAAAAACATCAGATATTGACACTGTTTTCAACACAATGAAGTTGCTTGTAGCGGAAAAATTGAAGGAAAATGAATAGTTTGTTTCCCGCCACCGCCAGATACACAAGCCAGGTCTTTGAATTGCGGCGCACGAAAAGCGTTTCAGTGGAATTTTCTATTATTTTCAGGTCGGGAAAAGGGTGGACATAAGCGAATTATCAAATACATAAAAACACTATCAATTGAAAAACTGATACCAACTATGAGCATTTGCTTTTGAACTTTATTGGTTGAGGCTGTCTCAAAAACCCTTTGCGCACTTTGCGAAACCTTTGCGTCCCTTGCGGTTAAATATTTTTTACCGCAAAGAACGCAAAGGATTACGCAAGGAACGCAAAGATTGTCCCGCCAAAGCGGTAGAGCAAAGATTTTTTGCTGGAAACTGAAACCTGATTTCTGAAAACTTTATTTTACATTTTTCAAGATTTCTATTAACCATTTCCACGTTTTCAGTGTGGAGGTTATGCTCAGTCGCTCGTCCGGTGAATGAACGCCGTACATTTGCGGTCCGATGGATATCATATCAAGCGTTGGTCGCTTTTCTTTGAAGAGTCCGCATTCCAGTCCTGCATGAATAGCACGCACGAGCGGCTTCTCTCCAAAAAGCGTTTCGTAACTTGCGGCTGCCACTTTCAGAATTTCGCTTTGCATGTTCGGCTGCCAGCCGGGGTATCCGTCTCCAAGTTCAACAGTTGCTCCGCCAAGCCGGAACGCGCTTTGCACTTGATGTGCGATGTCGTATTTTGCGGTTTCCAAACTGCTGCGCTGACTTGTAACTATCAACAGTTCTGTTTGTTGCGGCATCTTTACGGACGCAAGATTTGTAGATGTCTCCACCAACCCAGCCAGGTCGGGACTCATTGCTGCTATCCCGTTGGGGCAAGCGTAGATAGCATCGAGCAATTTATCTGACATTTCTTTTGCAATCACATCATTTACAGCCTCTTCCGTTTCCAGTTCGAGTTTGATATTTGGCTCATATCGCAGCCATTCATTTTCTATCGCCGCAACGAAGATATTGAACCATATACTCAGGTTTTCTTTATCTTTCAATGGGACAATCGCAGCAGCCACTGCTTCGCGCGGGATGGCGTTGTGCAGGTTGCCGCCGTTGAAATAAGCGAGCCTCAAGTCTGTTTTTGCGTTTATTTCCCAGAGGAAACGGTTAAGTAATTTGTTGGCATTGGCGCGGTTTTTGTTAATGTCGTCTCCCGAATGTCCTCCCTGCAATCCGCTTATATTCACTCGGAAGGCATAAAATCCGTCAGGTATTTTTTCGCGCGTCAATGTCCATTTTGCTGTTGTGCCAATGCCTCCTGCGCAGCCGACAAATATTTGTCCGTCATCTTCGCTGTCGAGGTTAATCAGCATGTCGCCCGTAATAAAATCGGCTTCGAGTGCGAATGCTCCGGTCAATCCTGTTTCCTCGTCAACAGTGAACAGACATTCGAGTGCAGGATGTTGAATTTCAGTACTTTCAAGCACGGCAAGCGCCATCGCTACTCCTATGCCGTTGTCGGCGCCTAATGTTGTACCTTTTGCTTTAAGAAAATCGCCGTCAATCTGCGTTTTAATGGGGTCAGTATCGAAATTGAAAATAACGTTGCTGTTTTTTTCGCATACCATATCCTGATGTGCCTGCAAAATCACTTTTTTGGCGTCTTGGTAACCTGCCGTTGCCGGCTTCTCTATCAAAATGTTGCCTACTCGGTCTTTTTTTACACTTAAATTGTGCTTTTTTGCAAAATCAACAAGATATTGTCCTATCTTTTCTTCCTTTTTGGAAGCACGCGGGATTTGTGTTATTTCATTAAAAAATCCAAAAACGGCTCTGGGTTCAAGTGTTACCATAATTGAGTTAAAATTTTATAAAGTTATTTTTTAAAAATCTAAATTTCAGTTTTTTCATTGTTTTTCCATTTAACCCTGCTCTGAATTGAGATGTGGAAAAATTTTATTTCTTTTTTTCTTTAATTAAATAAATCAAAGTAGGATAATGGTCGCTATATCCGTTCACCCATACTCCGCGCGAATGCGTACGGTGCGGCGTACCTTTGTATTCGCCTTCCTGCCATGTGAGAAACTGGCGATTGAACACTTCCGATTTCCAAAAATGCAGTTTGTTCATGTCTTTTGCGAGCAGCGCCGGCGAGAGCATAATCTGGTCGAACAAATTCCATCGTCCCTGATATGCCAGCGAGCCTACGCCGCTATTATGCGTTTTCCAAAAAACATTGAACAGCGCCGTTCCTGTAACATCAGCGGCGTCCCGTTTAGCGTTCATCACAGTTGCGCAACTTTCGTCTGAGGGGTCGTCGTTCAAGTCGCCCATCACGATAATTTTGGAGTTTATGTCGGCAGCAAACAGCGAATCAACAATATGTCGTGTGAGCGATGCTGCTGCTGTACGCAGTGGGTTTGAACTTGTCTGTCCGCCGGTGCGCGAGGGCCAGTGATTGACAATGATGTGTATTTTTTCGCCAAAGAGATAGCCGCTTACAAGCAGTTGGTCGCGAGTACGAAACGTAGAATCGGGCGCATCTTTGTATTGCGTTTGCTGCAAATAGTTTTTTGCCAAAAAATAGGATTTGCTGCTCGAAACTGTGAAGTAGCGCGGGTTGTAAAGCAACGCTACGTCCACGCCTCGTCGGTCGGGTCCGTCGTAATGAACAATTTCGTACTGCCGCTCAGCAATAGATGGCTGCTTAACGAGGTCTTTAAGCACAACGCTGTTTTCTATTTCCGAAACTCCTACAATCACCGCGCCTGCCGGCGAAAAATCAAGTCCGATTTGCGAAATCGCATACGACATATTGTGCAGTTTCGCGTTGTATTTCATTGCGTTCCATTTATTGGTTCCCGTTGGGGTATATTCGTAGTCGTTCACACCTATATTATGCACTGTATCAAACAGATTTTCAAGATTATAGAACGCTACACAACCTATTTCGAGATTGAGTTTTTCGGCGCTGAGGGTTGTTGTCTTTGTTGAATTGCAGGAAAAAATACCAAAAAGAGCAATTGCATAAATTGCTAAGATTCTAACTGTTTTTATGTTCATAAGTTATTAAATTTAAAATTATTAAAAATCATTTTTTTTATTATATAATATGTTTATTTATATATATTTACAATATTTTAAAGAGTAAAATTATTGCAGATGGTTGCATAACCTTTTGGTCATTTCGGTGTTAAATTGAATGTCAAGATTATAAATATATAATAATCAATAAGTTAATCCTATATTTCGGGTTTGTCGTGCAGTTGTGTGTATCTGCAGACCAGATTTCTGTCTCCTTTGGCATTATCTACCCGCGCTACGTTGCACCAGAACTTGTTTTCGGCTGTCCATTCGGTTGGGTAGGCAGCCTGCTCGCGAGTGTATGGGTGCGTCCATTTGTTGGAAACAATGGAATATTCGGGGTGTGGCGCATTTAGCAGCAGGTTATCGGTCTTATCAGCCGCTCCACTTTCGATGTCTTTTATTTCGCTGAAAATGTGCAACATAGCATCTGCAAAGCGGTCTAATTCAGCCAGACTTTCACTTTCTGTCGGTTCTACCATCAGCGTACCGTGAACGGGGAACGAGAGCGTAGGCGCGTGGAAACCATAATCCATCAGCCGCTTGGCAATGTCGGTTTCCGTAATGCCGATGTTTTTGAGGTTTCTACATTCCAGAATCAGTTCGTGCCCCACTCTGCCGTTTTTGCCGGTATAAACAATGCCATAACTGTCCTTCAATTTGGCAGCCAAATAGTTAGCATTTAAAATTGCTATTTCTGTGCTGCGTTTTAAGCCCTGTTCGCCCAGCATTAAAATATAAGCGTAAGTAATGGGCAACAATAATGCACTTCCGTAAGGCGCTGATGATACAGTATTTACGCCAAATGTTTTGCTTGGCAAAAACTCCTTTAAATGTTCTGCCACACAAATAGGACCTACGCCGGGTCCTCCTCCCCCGTGTGGCATCGCAAAAGTTTTGTGCAAATTCAGGTGGCATACATCCGCTCCTATTGTGGCGGGGTTAGTTAAGCCTGCCTGAGCGTTCATATTCGCGCCGTCCATATACACTTGTCCGCCATTCCGGTGAATAATATCGCACATTTCGATAATATTTTCCTCGAAAATTCCATGCGTAGACGGATAAGTTATCATGCAGGCAGCCAGCGAGTTAGCATTTTCTTTGGCTTTATTTTCCCAATCCTGCAAATCGGTATTTCCATTGTCATCTGTTTTTACGGCAACAGGTATAAATCCTGCCTGTATAGCGCTTGCGGGATTTGTTCCATGCGCCGAGGCGGGTATTAGCGCCACATTTCTGTGGACTTCTCCTTTTGATTTCAAATATTCGCGGATAACCATTAGCCCCGAAAACTCGCCTGCCGCACCCGAATTGGGCTGTACGCTGCAGGCAGAAAAACCTGTAATAATTGCTAAAAAGTCTTCCAGATTCTCAATAAGCGTGTTATAACCTTCGGTTTGCTCGCTGGGGGCAAGCGGATGAATATTAGCGAATTGCGGGTTACTAAGCGGCAACATCTCTACTGCGGCATTGAGTTTCATGGTGCAACTGCCGAGTGGAATCATCGAATGTGTGAGCGAAATGTCGCGCCGCTCCAATTTTTTAATATAACGCATCATTTCGGTTTCGGTATGATATTTTTTGAAAACCTCATTTTGCAGAAAAGATGATTTTCTTTCAAATTTTTCGTCAAACGATTTCAGATTTTCATAATCTTCTTCGTCAAGGTAAGTGGCTGAATTGCCGACACTTTCTGCAAATATTTGCGCCAAAACGTTCACTTTTTCCGCGTTAATATCTTCGCCGATACTCAATCCTATCTGTCCGTTTTCAAAATAATAGAAATTCACTCCGTAATCTTCGGCAAGTGTGCGGAAATCAGCAAGTTTGATATTTTCGGGCAAATTTATTTTCAGGGTGTCAAAAAAACTGTCGTTTTCCTGCGAGAATCCATATACCTGTATCATTTCGTTGATACAGGTAGCGATTCCGTGAATACGTTGGGCAATATTTTTAATTCCTTCCTCACCGTGATAAACCGTGTAAAATCCTGCCATATTGGCAGTTAGAGCCTGTGCTGTGCAAATATTTGAGGTTGCTTTTTCTCGCTTGATGTGCTGCTCGCGGGTTTGTAAAGCCATTCGGTAGGCTGGTTTTCCGTTGGCATCAGCAGAAATACCGATAATGCGTCCGGGCATATTGCGCTTAAATTCCTCACGTACAGCGAAATATGCCGCAGCGGGACCGCCATAGCCCATCGGGATGCCCCACCTTTGTGTTGTGCCGAAAACGATGTCTGCTCCCCACTCGCCCGGAGGCGTGAGCAATGCCAGCGAAAGCAAATCGGCACACACTGCCACCTTAACATCGTAACTGTGCGCTGCCTGTATAAAATCAGAGTAGTCCTCAATATTTCCATCGGCATTCGGGAATTGAACAATTGCGCCGAAATATTTGTCGGAAAATTTCACATTAAAATAATTACCCACTTCCAAATCGATGTTTTGCGCAGCCGAACGGGTCTTTATTACTGCTAAAATATGTGGGAATATGTTTTCATCTACAAAAAGTTTATTTGCCTGATTTTTAAGTTGTTCGCGGCTGCGCAGGCTGTTCATCATTGTTGCTGCTTCGGCAGCGGCAGTGGCATCGTCGAGCATAGATGCATTAGCAAGCGGCAATCCTGTAAAATCGCTCACGGCAGTTTGAAACGTGAACAATGCTTCGAGGCGTCCCTGCGATATTTCAGCCTGATATGGAGTGTACGATGTGTACCACGACGGGTTTTCAAACACGTTTCGCAGAATTACAGCGGGAGTTGTTGTGCCGTACCAGCCGCGTCCGATGCAGGAGTCAAAAACCTGATTTTGCTCAGCCAGCCTGTTAATATGCTCGGAAAATTCCTGCTCGGTCATAGGGTCGGGCAATTCAAGTGGTCTTTGCAGCCGAATGGACGGCGGAACAGTTTGATGTATAAGCGCTTGCACAGACTCAGAGCCGATGCTTTGCAACATTATCTTTTCGTCTTCGGGTGAAATACCAATATGACGACTTTGAAAAAGGGGTTTCATTGCGATGTAAATTAAAAAATTTGTGATTTTTTATTTAAGGTAAAAATTTTCGACAAAATTAGCATTAAATTTTCAAATTACACGCAAAGACACCAAATGTTTTGCAAAATTTACGGGGAAAATTACAAAACATTATGCCGGATTTGGTATGACGGATAAAAAGATTTTGCCTGTTATACTTATAATTTTGCTGTTTTGGAATAAAATTGTACCTTTGTTGCGTTATTTTTTTGAAAAATAATGACACATATTTGTCATTGTATTACAACAGCAAAGGGCGCTTCCAAAAATTGAACGTTTTAAGCAGCGAGAGCAGAGACAAAACGCATATTGAGCGACAAAGCGAAATATACGTTTTGGCTATGCCGAGTCGCGCAAAACGACTAAATTTTAATTGAAGTATTGTTGCAGAACATCGTTGTGTGTCTATAACTGTTTGACTGTCAAAATATTACTGCCTGATATGCCTTTGCCATTCATCAATTCCAAATAAATATTTAATATAATTTGATTTAATATAATAATTAATTACTGATAATATTCTTATTTTCAATAAGATATAAACTGTACAGAATAAGATTATGAGAACAATTCTTCCTTCCGAACTTCCGATAAACGCAGATGGTTCTGCTTTTCATTTGCATCTGAAGCCGGAGCAACTTGCTGACACTGTGATACTTGTAGGCGACCCTGAGCGTGTTACACTTATTTCCGGCTATTTTGATACGATTGAATGTGAGGTGCGAAGCCGTGAATTTCACACTGTTACGGGGCTCTGCAATGGCAGGCGAATTTCCTGCGTTTCGCATGGAATTGGTACTGACAATATTGACATTGTAGTTACCGAACTTGATGCTCTGGCAAATATTGACTTTGCTACACGCACAGTTAAAGACGTTCATACTCCGCTTACACTTGTGCGTATTGGCACATCCGGTGGCCTACAGCCGTTTTGTCCTATCGGTAGTTTCGTTGTTGCACAATATTCGATGGGCTTTGACGGCTTGCTCAACTACTACCATACCCCCGACGGTTTGCTTGAGATGGACATTGAGAATGCTTTCAAGCAGCACACAAACTGGTCGCCACGCCTTGCTGCGCCTTATGTAGTACAGGCGAACGCAGAATTGGTGGAAAAAATCGGCTTTGATATGATTAAGGGCATTACCATTTCCGCACCCGGCTTTTACGGTCCGCAGGGGCGTTTTGTGCGTATCCCGTTGGCGTTCCCCGAATTGAACGAAAAAATAAAGAGTTTTGATTTCGACGGACACAAAATAACCAATTTTGAAATGGAAAGTTCGGCGCTTGCGGGGCTTGCCAAGTTGTTGGGACACAGAGCAATGACTGTTTGTGCTATCATCGCCGGACGCTCTGCACACACAATGAACACAAGTTACAAAGACTCCATTACTACGCTGATAGAAACAGCGCTGGAAAGAATTTGAGGGCGAAAAGATGCGTAAATTTCTCGTCTTAACGATATTTATTCCTTTCTTCGCAGCGTGTATCAGCGATGACGAGCCGTATTTTGTCAATTCTAAAGAGGGCAATTTTGACGCGCTGTGGCACATTATTGACACGCGATATTGTTTTTTGGATTATAAAAACATCGACTGGAATGCAGTCAGAGAGGAGTATCGACCGCGTTTGGCGCAGGTTGACAATAAATATGAACTCTTTGACCTGCTGGCAGAAATGCTCGCCGAACTGAAAGACGGGCATGTTAATCTTTTGTCGGAATTTGACCGCAGCCGTTATTGGAAGTGGTACACTGATTATCCCGCGAATTTCAATTCGCAAATTATTTTCAGCCAAAAATATTTGGGGCAGGATTACAGGATTGCAGGCGGATTGCGCTACGCAAAAATAGCAGACCAAAAGATTGGTTACATCTATTACAGCAGTTTTTCCGACTCTTTTTCGGGAGCCAATATAGCATCGGTTTTTCAGCAGTTCAAAGATTGCTCCGGAATCATAATTGATGTACGCAATAATGGCGGTGGCGCTTTGACTTATGCCGAAACGCTTGCATCGTATTTTTTTGAAAATAACTGCACTACGGGCTACATTTGCCACAAGACGGGCGATGGACATTCCGATTTTTCCGACCTGCTGCCCGTGATTACAAAAGGTAACAGCCGATGGCAGCGCAAAGTTGCGGTGCTAACTAACCGAATGTCGTACAGCGCTACAAACGACTTTGTCTGCCGCATGCAATACGCGCCACATTCTCTTATAATAGGCGACCGCACAGGCGGTGGCGGCGGCTTGCCGTTTTCGAGCGAACTGCCGATTGGATGGTCTATCAGATTCTCGGCATCGCCAATGTTCGACAGAGACAAAAATCAGATAGAAGACGGTATCGACCCTGATATAAAGGTAGATATGGACATTACCGACAACCATAATGACGCAATAATTGACAGAGCAGTAGAAGAATTGTTGAAATAGATTTCTTCTGATTTTAACCAATCGGTTCAAGTTCTACTGTAAAATGGCGCATCAGTTCGGCTTCCCACACTATTTTTACGCCGTGAGTAACGCTTTCTCTCCTGTCGAACACATTTTTCAGGGCGGCTGCCACAACGTCAATATGATTATTGGTATAAACGCGGCGCGGAATTGCGAGGCGCAGCAAATCGAGTCCGTCAAATCTGTTTTCGCGCGTAATCGGGTCGCGGTCGGCAAGCAGGTAGCCTATTTCGCAGCCGCGAATGCCCGCCTCCAAATACAGTTCTATCGTTAGCATTTGTGCCGGAAATTCCTCCTTTGGAACGTGTGTAAGTGTCTTTGGCGCATCCACAAAAATGGCGTGTCCGCCTGCGGGACGCTGATAGGGAATGCCATATTCATCTAATTTCTGTGCCAGATATTCCACCTGTTTTATCCTTGTTTCCAATGTTTCAAATTCGGTGTTCTCTTCCAAACCTACAGCCAGAGCATTCATATCACGTCCGTTCATTCCGCCATAAGTCAAATAGCCCTCATATACAATGCCTTTTACTTTGGCAGCATCGTACCAGTCCTGCCTGTTTGTGGCTATAAAACCGCCCATATTAACAATCGCATCTTTTTTGGCGCTCATTGTCATCGCGTCTGCATATTGGAACATCTCACGGCATATCTCTTTGATACTCTTATCTTTATAGCCCTCTTCACGCATTTTAATGAAATAAGCGTTTTCGGCAAAACGCGCCGAGTCGAAAACTACCTTTTTGTTAAATTTTTTAGACAGCGCCGCCACCTCGCGCAAATTACGCATTGAAACGGGCTGTCCGCCAGCCGTATTGTTGGTAACTGTTACAATAACAAAGGGAATAATTGCGTGATTTTCAGCCAGTTCCTTTTCGAGTTTTGCAATATCAACATTGCCCTTGAAGGGCGCTTCGAGTTGCGTATCTTTTGCAATATCAACCGTACAATCAATGGCAAAGGCTCGGCGGCTCTCTATATGCCCTTTTGTAGTGTCGAAGTGCGAGTTTCCGGGAACGCGGTCGCCTTCTTTTAAGAGAACAGAAAACAGCACATTCTCTGCCGCTCGCCCCTGATGTGTGGGCAAAACGTACTCAAAACCTGTGATTTGCGTGATTGTATCCTTCATTTTATAGAACGATGTTGCGCCGGCGTAACTCTCGTCGCCAAGCATCATTGCTGCCCACTGGCGGTCAGACATTGCGCCGGTGCCGCTGTCGGTAAGCAGGTCAATATAAACCTGCTCGGCTTTAAGTTGAAAAACGTTGTAATGCGCCTCTTTGAGCCATTGCTCGCGCTGCTCGCGAGTGGATTTGCGAACAGGCTCTACCATTTTTATCTTATACGATTCTGCAAATGGAATTTCCATAATATATTGATTTAAAGTTAATTATTATCAGTTAACGAAATTAAAACCGCTGAAAAACAAACAGCAAAAAAGTTGTGTATCAATTAAATAAGTTGTATGAGGTTTCCCAAAAATTTGCAGCGATAAATAATAAACAAACAAGAACTTATAAAAAAGATGCACAACTTGGCTGCAAATTTCGTAAAAAATTTGGATATATGCAACAAACTTGACAAAAAATATTGAGAATCAGTTATCAGAAAGTTAGATATTAATTGTTAATTGTTAATTGTTAACTTAACATTAGTTGAGTTTAGTTACTGAAAATTGGAAACTCACCTGCCACCGCCATGCGTTTGGAGAACTCGGTTTTTTCACTTAATTTTGCTGAAATTTTTTTAACGGATTAACATTTCAGGCACGCAAAGCGATACAACCGGAGATTTTCGGCACAAGCGCTGCATACAATAAAGGTTGTCAGTGAATTTCGCGTCTTTGTATGAAAAAAAATCAGGCAAATGAAAAAACAGATTTCCGATTTTAGAGTTGCAGAAAATCAACTGCTTAACAGGCAATATTTTTTACTGAAAATACGCCGTGATGAACCTCTGCCCCCAATTTTTGCAGGGCAGTTTGCACAGGTGCGTGTAGATAATTCGGCAGAGACCTTTTTGCGGCGCCCCATCTCCGTGAATTTTGTGGATTACGGGCAAAACGAAATTTGGTTTTTAATTAAAATAGCAGGAAAAGGCACAGAAAAACTTTCATTTTTAAAGAAAAACGATTTGATAAATATAATTTTTCCGCTTGGCAATGGTTTTTCTTTACAAACAAATAAAAATGCAAATTTGCTGCTTGCAGGCGGCGGAGTAGGTGTTGCACCATTGCTGTATTTAGGTTATACGCTTAAAAAACAGGGATTTAGAAACGTTAATTTTCTTTTTGGCGCACGTACGGAACACGATTTATTATTAATCGAAGAATTTGAACAATACGGCACACTGCATTTCACAACCGAAGACGGCTCGCGTGGCGAATGCGGCGTTGTAACACAACATTCAATTTTAAAAAATGAAAAATTTGATTTTATTTATTGTTGCGGTCCGGCGCCGATGATGAGTGCAGTTGCACAATATGCTGAAACACAGAACATTGACTGCGAAGTTTCGCTCGAAAACCGGATGGCTTGCGGCATTGGCGCCTGCCTTTGCTGCGTAACGCAAAACGCCGAAGGCAAAAACGTGTGTGTTTGCACCGAAGGAGCCGTTTTTAACTCTAAAAAATTAATATGGCAAATTTAAATGTTAATATCGGAAATTTGCAACTGAAAAACCCTGTGCTTACCGCTTCGGGGACTTTTGGTTACGGCGTTGAATTTCAGGACTTTGTAGACCTCGCGCGTTTAGGCGGAATTATTGTTAAAGGTACAACTTTGAACGCCCGCGAAGGAAATCCATATCCGCGAATGGCTGAGACCGCAGCAGGAATGCTCAATGCTGTAGGACTGCAAAACAAGGGAGTTGCATATTTTGCAGAAAAAATTTATCCTGAAATCAAAAATTTTGACACAAATATTATGGTTAATGTTTCGGGCTCAACTGTTGAGGAATATGTTAATACAGCGCTGCAAATCAACGAATTAGATAAAATTCCCGCTATCGAACTCAATATTTCGTGTCCAAATGTGAAGCAAGGCGGCATGGCTTTTGGTACAAATTGCGTGGCAGCAGCAGAAGTTGTTCGCGCGGTGCGGCGTGCATACCGTAAAACGTTGATAGTCAAGTTGTCTCCCAATGTTACGGACATTACCGAAATTGCGCGCGCGGTTGAAAGTGAAGGTGCAGACGCGGTCTCGCTGATAAACACGCTGCTCGGAATGGCGATTGACGCCGAGCAGCGCAAACCGAAACTTTCCACCGTAACAGGCGGACTGTCAGGTGCATGCATAAAACCGATTGCTTTGCGAATGGTGTGGCAAACGGCTAAAGCAGTGAAAATTCCCGTAATCGGCTTAGGGGGAATAATGAACGCGCAGGATGCAGTGGAGTTTATGCTTGCAGGCGCAACTGCCATACAAACAGGCACGGCAAACTTTATCGACCCGAAAATAAGCACGAAAATAATTGACGGAATAGCGCAATATCTTGACAAACACGGCTTTAAAAACGCCGACGACATTGTGGGACTTATCTGAAACATAACCGTATAACGCCAAATGCCGCGTTAGTTATTAGAGTGTAGAGTGTAGTTATTAGATTATAGTTATTAGATTATAGAGTTTAGAGTTTAACTAATATCTAATGTTAAGTAAAGTATGAAATGTCAAAAATATTTATTTAAATCTCTATTAATTAACAAATTATAAATCTATTTAATAATTTACTTAACTCTAATAACTAAACTCTAAACTCTAAACTCTAATAACTAATAACTAATAACTAATAACTAATAACTAATATAAATCAGCGACTTAATAGAACAAAAATAATGCGAATAGATATAATTACAGCCGTTCCGGACTTGCTCGAAAGTCCTCTGAATCAATCTATTGTGAAGCGTGCAAGAGATAAGAAACTTGTGGAAATAGAGGTGATTAATTTGCGCGACTATACCACTAACAAGCGCCGCCGCGTAGATGATTATGCTTTTGGATTCAGCGCCGGAATGGTGTTGCAAATAGAGCCTATAGACCGCGCAATTTCGGCATTAAAAGCCCAAAGAACGTATGACGAAATAATTTACACGTCTCCAGACGGCGATATTTTCACTCAAAAAACGGCTAACGTACTTTCGCTGACCGAGAACCTGATTTTCCTGTGCGGACATTACAAAGGCGTTGACCATCGCGTGCGCGAACATCTCATTACCAGAGAGTTAAGTATTGGCAACTTTGTGCTGACAGGTGGTGAACTGCCCGCAGCAATGATGGTGGACGCTGTCGTGCGGCTTCTTCCGGGCGCAATTGGCGACGAGCAATCGGCATTGTCCGACTCCTTTCAGGACAACCTGCTTGCGCCACCCGTTTACACCCGCCCTGCAAACTACAAGGGCTGGGCTGTCCCCGAAATTCTGCTCTCCGGTCATCAGGCAAAAATAGACGAGTGGAACTACGAGCAAGCGCTTGAACGCACGCAGATTTTGCGCCCCGATTTACTGTAAGGGCAACAAATTACTGCCTCTATTTTGGTTTGTACTCCTTTTTCTCCAATGCCTTTGCTACATAGTCGCGCATTTTATTCATAAAGCGCGAATTGTGGCGTACAGGCTTTGCCTTTATCGGCAGCGCAAAGATATAAGGTTTCAGGGACTCAGGGAAATGCTTGTCATCAACTATCCGCGCAGCATCTTTGTCGGTCGTAATGATGTATTTTACAGGCAACTGAGAATTTTCAAATCCCTCGTTAAGTATCTTGTAGTCTTTTTTTGAAAAATAGTGATGATCCGGGAATCCCATAATCTGCACATTCTCAAACGTTCTGCTCAAATAAGAAAACATTGGAGTGGGGTTTGCAATTCCTGCGAACAGAAAAAGTTGAATTTCGCTTATCGGATATTCCTCTATGATGTGCTGCAACAGGACTCGCTTTTCGCCCTGTGCATCGGGGAAAACGGGTACAATATTTTCGTATTTGTAGCGGGTCATGTAAACCGGCTGTTCAGGGTTGTTCAGTTTCTCGCGGATCCACTCCACAGGCATCATTTCATCGTCCGAAGGGCATTTTGTAACTATAATAAAATCAGCGCGTTTGGCGTTTTCTGCATACTCGCGCAAACTGCCTGCCGGCATTATTTCATCTCCCGTATACAGATTGAAATAGTCGGTTAGCAGAATTGATAATCCGGGAATAATGGCGCGATGCTGGAAAGCATCGTCAAGCACAATCACCTGAGTATCAGGGAATTGTGCCATAATTTTTTGCACTCCTTCAACGCGGTCTTCGTCAACTGCAACCACTACATTCGGAAATTTTCGGTACATTTGATACGGCTCATCTCCGATGGTGTTGGCGGTCGCCGTGCTATCAGCCAGCCGAAAGCCCTTAGTTTTGCGCCCATAGCCGCGACTAAGTACCGCAGACTTGTATTTATCGGACAAAATATAGAGTAAAAACTCAACATGTGGAGTCTTTCCTGTCCCGCCAACCGACAAATTTCCTACGCTGATAACAGGGACATCGAAGGCAACCGATTTTAAAATTTTTCTGTCATACATATTGTTGCGAATTGATGTTACCTTGCCATAAATCTTTGAAATACAACGATATAATTTATTATTATTGTTAAATTTCATATTATTTGAAGATACAAATTTACAACATTTTTTTTTAACCTGAAAATAATCATAAAAACTGACCATATTTTTGCGGAGAAAAACAGTGAAAAAATTGACGTGCAACGATTACTTTTTATTTACCGAAGCAAACCTCAAATTTTTTTATGTTAAATATTTTTTATAATTTTGCAATCCTAAATTTTCAGAGTTGCAATATGCAATTTTAAATTGTTTATAATTTTAATTTATAATATTCAGATATGATTAATGCTCAGGATATAAAAAACGGGACGTGTATCCGCATGGATGGGCGGCTGTATTTTGTAATTGAATTTTTGCATGTTAAGCCCGGTAAGGGGAATACTTTCATGCGCACAACGCTCAAAGACGTGGTTGATGGGCGCGTTCTCGAACGCCGCTTCAATATTGGCGAAAAACTGGAAGATGTGCGCGTAGAACGGCGTATGTATCAGTTTCTGTACAAAGAAGGCGAAGACTATATTTTTATGAATCAGGAGACTTACGAGCAGCACCCGATAGCGCACAATTTGATTAACGGCGTTGATTTTCTGCTCGAAGGAATGACTCTCGAGGCGGTTTCCGACACAAGTACGGAAACGATTTTGTATGCGGATATGCCCGTAAAGGTGCAGCAGAAAATTACTTACACAGAGCCGGGACTGCGCGGCGACACGGCTACAAACGCCACAAAACCTGCCAGCGTAGAGTCTGGGGCAACTGTGCGCGTGCCTTTGTTTGTCAACGAAGGTGAAATAATTGAAATAGATACGCGAAACGGCTCATACGTGGGGAGAGTTAAGGTATAGTTACTGCGCCGGAAACCCCATCGGCGAACACAAAAACGGGAGAAAACTCTGTCAGGTTTTGTTTTGCCAACGCTAAAAGTGGCTGCAGGCGCTTTCGCAAGTGTAATAATTGATTTTCAATAATTTATAAACTTTAAAACAGATGAACATAATGAAAATTTCTTTGATGGCAGTTTTCGTTGCATTGCTGTTGGGTTCGTGTATCAGCAAAGCGTCTTATGACGAGATGAAGTTACAGAACGACTCTTTGCAGAACGCTAAACACATGATAGAGAGGGAATTAGATGATTATTTTCAGGCGATGAACGAAATTTCCGACAATTTTGATAAAATCAAAGGCGCGGAGAATGTGATTTCTGTCAATGCTCAAAACGAACTGCAAGGCGACCGCAGAGCCAAAGTAATCAACGATTTTGAATATATCAACGACTTGATAAATACCAACCGTGAAAAAATTGCCGACCTTGAAAACAAACTCAAAAAAAGCAGTATTACTTCGGGGCAACTGCGCGAAACGGTAGCCCGCCTCACTGACGAACTAAAAGTTGCACAGGAGCGCGTGAGTACGCTCGAAGATGAACTTAAAAAGAAAGACAGCAGGATTTTTGCACTTAATACTTCTGTTGATTCGCTAAATCTGCATATTGACGTTTTGGACGAAAATATAAGTTCGCTTGAGCAGGAAAAGCGTGAAAATCAGCGCATTATAGACGAGCAAACTTATGAACTCAACTCGGCTTACTACTGCATAGGCACGAGCCGCGAACTCAAAAACGAAAAAATTCTGACCGCAGGCGGGCTGTTCAGCAAAGCAAAAGTGATGAAAAGCAATTTTAACAAAAGTTTTTTCACGCGGATTGACATTACTGAAACCAAGCGTATTCCATTGAACGCCGGCAAGATAAAAATAATGACAGATCACCCTGTCAATTCGTTTATACTCGAAACGGCAAATCCACTGGACAATACGGACAAGAACCTGATTCTAAAAATCAACAACGCGCAAGAATTTTGGTCGACGAGCAAGTTTCTGGTTGTGGAAGTGAGGTGAAAGTTTTTGCACGCGCTTACAGTGTCTTTCAATATCTGAAACTGCTTCCGCCCACAAACTCGCGCAAGAGTGAGGTCGGGGGGATTTCTCTCTCCTGTATTGGAATGAAATAGTTCAGGAACTTCAGCAGGCGATGCGCTTCGGTATATTCGCTGCTTGATTTAGGGACTTCGTTAAGCACCGGTTCTGCGTGTCGTTTCAGTACTGCAAATTCAAACAAGAGTGCGCTGTTGAACATCACATCGGCGTTCTCTTGAAATGGGAAAATCCACTTCTCTTCTCCTCGGCGCACGCTGTCCCACCTGCTTATCGTTTCGCACGCCGAATATCTTCGGAAGCGGGCATCGCGGATTATGCGGCGCAGCAGGCGCGTGTCGGCGGTCGGTATCCAGTTGTGATTGTCCAAAGCGATGGTTGTAAGCGCCGAGACATATATTTTGAACAGCGCAACAGTCGGTACTTTTGCCAGCAATTCGGGGTTGAGCGCGTGAATGCCTTCAAGTATCAAAATGGTGCTCTTTTCAAGTTTCAGTTTGTCGCCCTTAAATTCGCGCTCGCCCGTCTCAAAATTATAAAACGGCATCTGAATTTCCTCGCCGTCAAGCAGTTGCTGAATATGTTTGTTGAACAGCGGCAAATCAATAGCATTAATATCCTCGTAATCAAGTTCGCCGTTTTCGTCTTTTGGCGTTTCAATTCTGTTCACAAAATAATTGTCCATTGATATTGCAATTGGGTGCAGCCCAATCACTTGCAGTTGCACCGACAGCCGCTTGCTGAATGTGGTTTTGCCTGACGATGACGGTCCTCCAATCAGAGCAATGCGCACTTTGCCGCCGCGTGCGTGAATCATATCTGCAATATGGGCTATCTTTTTCTCGTGCAAGGCCTCAGTAATTTTTATCAAATCAAAGGACTTGTTATTTTTGCACGCCGCGTTAAAATCGCCCACGTTATTCATCTCCATAATTTTGTTCCAGCGTCCGTATTCCTTAAAAATATCGAACATTTTTTCCTGCTTAACGTAATCTTCTAATACCGAAGGATTTGAGCGGTTAGGAATGCGCAGCAACATTCCGTCGTGATACGGCTCAAGTTCATAAATATTCATGTAATCGGTAGAGGGCAGCAGCACGCCTGTATAATAATCAATATAGTTACCAATGCGGAAATAGCGCACATAAGGATTGCCCAGCGTGTCGAAGAGCCGTATCTTATCCTGCTGATTTGCCGCAGTGAACAGTTTTTTCACTTCCTCAAACTGCTTTTCTTCGCAAATAATTTTCTCGCCGGAGGCGATAATTTCATTGACCCGCACTTTAATACGGTCTATAATTTCCTGATTAACAGCGCCTTCAAAATTATCAAGCCGGCAATAATAGCCTTTGCAAATGGGGTGCAGAATTTTCAAATCCACGTGCGGCAGCAGTTCCGAAATCGCCTTGCACAGTACCATACACAGAGAGCGGACATAGACACGCATACCCGCAGGCACACTAATATCAATAAATTCAATGTCCTTAGGTTTGAAAACAGGGAAATTTAAATCCTCGACCTTGTAATTGACACGCGCCGCAACAACAGAAAATTTCAATCTGATATTCAACGCATTATAAATTTCGAGCAACGAAATTCCCATCGGGAACTCGTGAAATTGCCGAGTGTTTTTGCAAAAAACAGTTACAGTTCTGTTCATAAAATAATTGTACATCAATATTGCAATTGGGTGCAGCCCAATCACTTGTTTCAGGCCTGAGGGGAAAAGACTAACTAAGGTTTCCCAAATAAATTATTACATATCGTTTCATCGTTTAAAACTCTGTGTTTCAGTCTCACCTTCTTCATCAGTATTGGATAATATCAATTCAGTTGTGGTAAGTTTAACAATCTCTAAATTAACAATGTCAATTTCTTCGATTATTTGACCTTCTTCACCCTCGCCTACCGGAGGAGATTCGAGATAAGATTTAGTTTCTACTTCAATGCTATTGGTACTTGCCCATTTCCATTTACCAAATGTGACATCATCACCATCATCATTAATAATAAGAAATGTTCCATTTGGAGTAAATGTAATAGTACCAAAATCATCATCAAAATAACCTTCAGGAAGATTAAATCTCCATGTATGACATAACAACTCGGTTTTATCCTGATTTCCGGTAACAATATCTTCGTCTTTTGTAATATCAAATACTTCACCATTAACTTCGATGGATGCTCCGGATTCGGATATTGTAATTTTTATTAATCCGAAGTCTCCCAGATTCAAATTATAGACTCCACCATTTTCAGATAATGTACTATAATCCCCAAAGATGATAATGTAAACGGTATTCGGTTCGGAACTCGAAGACTTTAAAATACTATTTTCAGGAGCCGACTGTAAAGAACTCACTCGTTGCTCGATGATATACTTTTTGTCCTTAGTGAACTCAAAACTACCATACTTTGCATTGTCATTGCTGACATTCCACTTGCCAATTAAATTCGAATTTAATTCGGATGGATTGGTTTCATTTTTTTTACATGAAACAGAGCTTGTAATCATAAACAACCCGAAAAGCACACTTAACGCCAATTTGAAAAATTTTCTTTTCATCTGTTTATATTTTATTTTTTAAAGGTCAGATGGAACTCACACGACAATATAATCATAACCTTGTGTGTTTTGTTAATCGTGTTCGTTTCATAAAAATAAAAATTAAGTTTGTTATTAAATATAAAATTGATTATTATTTGCTATTGCTGATTTTTTTTGCAAAGGTAATTTTTTTTTTGTAAAAACTAAAAATTAATTTATTATTTGTTAGGGGTTGTCTCAAAAGTCAAAGTTTCTTTACCACAAAGGGCACAATACTTGTCCCGCCAAAGCGGGAGGTTTCACAAAGAACACAAAGCGCCGGTTTTCAACATCTATTCTTTGTGGTAAAATTGAATTTTTGAGACAGCCCCGTACATTATTAATGGAATATTGTGAACTTTGTGGTTAGATTATCATCATAATCATTCCAATAATTGATTGCTCGCCTGCAATTTCAAAAAGCAGGCGTGCTTTTTGAAATTGTACGCCTGCTTTTATACAAAAGTACGCCTGCTTTTTGAAATTGCAGGCGTACTTTTAAAAATTGTTCGGTATACTTTTTTAAAAAGCAGGCGTACTTTTTACTTTGCCTTCTCGTATCTAAGAGTTGCAAGCATCTCTCTCAAATCAATACCGGGTCGGAAAGTAACTTTAGCGTCTTTGATTAACGAGGCATTGAACTTCTCGGCGGTTTCCGCGCCGCTGCTCGTGATTGCCACCTGAAACGAGCCAAAATCACCAAAGCGGACTATTTCGCCATTCGCGAGGTGCCGTTTCAGTATCTTGCTAAGGTCGTTTAACACTGCCAGCACATCACTGTCGCTAACTGTGGTGCTGCCTTCGGAAATTTCTTTGCTCAACTGACGGAAAGTCAACTCTTCGCGTGCTTTCGCAAGAGCATAAAACTTTTTCGGGGCTTCAGGATTGCCCGGATTGCCCTTTTGGGCAAGTACATACGTTACTGACATACTAATATTTATTTAAAAGTGAAACATTTAATTATCGGGTGCAAAGATAATATTTAATTAGCAATTAGCAATTAGTAATTAGTAGGTAGGGGCAAAAGGTTTTTGCCCGTACAGCAGGTAGCAATTAGCAGATAGCAATTAGCAATTAATTAATGAATAATGAATAATGAACAATTAATGCGACTATTGTGAACTTTGTGCAGCCTCCCGCTTTGGCGGGATAAATCTTGTGTCCTTTGTGGTTAATTTTTCTCACCACAAGGCACAACAAGACTTGTCCCGCCACAGCGGGAGAAATTCACAAAGGACAC
>JAISWT010000184.1 GCA_031271005.1 Prevotellaceae bacterium
CGCCGCCGCAATGGTTGCGCCGGCAAGCAAAGTTCCCGTGTATTTCAGGGCTTCCCTGCGGGTGATTTTTGGATGTCTCATTGTTACCTGCTGTTTGTTATTCCGATTTTTTGCAGCCAGTTCGCCACGTCGTCTTTTGAGCGCCTTACCATGCCGCCGCTAATCTCAAGTCCTTCAAGAAGAGTGGCGTTTGGACACAACTTTTTCAGGTCGTTCAGGCTGCGCCCCCAACGTCCGCCGCCGTGCGTGCAAAACGGAATAAGGGTCTTTCCCGAAAAATCATACGCTTCGAGAAAGGTAAACAGCGCCTGCGGCATCGTTCCCCACCAATTGGGATAGCCCACGAAAACCGTGTCGTATTCCGCCATATTCTGCACCTCGGCGGCGAGTGGCGGACGGGCGTCGGCTTGCTGTTCCTTTTTTGCCACATCCACACACTCGTTGTAGTCCGCGGGATAGGACTTCACCGTTTTAATTTCAAACAAATCGCCGCCGGTTTGCTGCTTGATTTGCTTTGCCATTTCGCGGGTATTTCCACCCCACGAGAAATAGGCAATGAGGATTTTTCCCCTGTCCTGCGCCTGCACTGTGCCACTCAAGGCAACGGCGGAGGCTACTAAAAACATCATTTTTTTCATATCTATTTATCTTGAAATCAAGTGCAAAAGTACAGCCTTAACCCTTACGCTATTGTCCATAAAGAGGACAAGTATGTCCATTTTCGGTACAGACAGTCGGATTCCGTATTTTTTTGTACTTTTGTGCGTCCTTTTTTAGTATGGAAATGAATATAGATAACAGTATAAATCTGTCGTTTGCGCGTTTGAAAGAATACTTCTGGTATGGCGAAACCAATCTTGGTATCTTTCGTGATTACCCTTGCCGGCTGGAGGGCGGGGTTGTTTTTTTCTGCACTTCCGGAGAGGCAATGCTTTGCTACGGAGTTGGAGAACACCATATTACGAAAAATACGGAATCGTTATTGCTGCCCGGCATGACGTTCTATATGAAAGACATGTCGGATGATTTTAGCGTGAGGCTGTTTACTTTTTCCGGAGAACTGTTTGACGACGTGAGCATGGGTCTTGATTTTTCGGCTCACGAATACCTGCGCCGAATACCCTTTTACACCTATATGGAGAAAGACTCCGCATATATGATCGAGGCTTTTACGTGGTACGACATGGCAAAACTGCTTTCAAAGAATACCGGAAGCAAATCCTTTCCACTCATGCAGCGGAATTTTTTGCAAAATTACCTGACGTACCTTTTTGAATGTATTCGTTTGAAATTGGATTCGGAGTCTTTCAAGCTGACGAGAAAACGCGAGTTGTTTTATCAGTTCATGTCGCTGTTGTCGAAGCATTGCCACAAACAGCGCAATGTCCGGTTCTATGCCGAAACGCTCAACATCACAACCAACTATCTCTGCAAAATTACCCGTGAATCAATCCCTTGCAAATCCCCCAAAGACCTGATAGACCAACACTTCATTCTGGAGATAAAAGTACTGCTTCAATCCCCGAAGTTATCAGTTTCGGAAATATCCTACCGGCTGGATTTTCCGAATGAATCCTACTTTTGCCGGTATTTTAAACGGCTCACAGGAATGTCGCCACAAAGTTACCGGATGACAAAAATCAACAGCTATCAATAAATTTTACCTTCCGCTTTCAACCACAATACTGTATCTTTTATCGTTTCTTCAAAAGGGCGACATTTAAAATTCAACTCCCGCATCGCTTTTGAGCAATCAAAATCATTATTGCGGGCAAGGTTGTAGATAGAATAAGTGGTAAACAGCGTTGATTTTTTACGCAAACGCGCAATCGTTTCGGAGATAAACGCGAAAAATTTTGCCATCGGTACAGGTAAAATAAATTTCACTTCGCGACAGTTTGCATATTTATTAATCAACTGAAAAAGTTCCCTGATTGTTACAAAACAATTACTTACAATGTATCCTTCTCCCTTGCGTCCGTATTTCGCACAGGAAATCACACTGTCGGCAAGGTCGCGTACGTCAACGGCATTGAAACTTCCTGCCACGCCTGCCGGCATTTTCCCATTTGCATAATTGATTATAAATGACGGCACAAATGTAAAAGCAAAATCGTTGGGACCGCAAATGCTGCTCGGATAAATTATCGAAGCATCAAGTCCCTGATTATGTACCGTATCAAGCACCATTAACGTTGCTTCCGCCTTTGTTTTTGAATAGCAGCCCAACACCCGGTCAGGATTCAGCGTTGCAGGTTCTTTGATTTTTTGCCCTTTTGGAAGTTCGGGAATTGCACCTGTTGAACTCACATAAACAAGTTTTTTAACCTTATGTTTCAAACACATATCAATAATATTTCGCGTACCTGTAACATTCACGTCATACACTTTTTGATTAAAATCAGGCACTACGGTTACAATACTTGCAATGTGCAAAACAATTACTTCATAGCCTTTTGGAATGGTAAAGAATGTTTCGAGGGATTCGACGTCAAGCAGGTCGCCCGTAACTGCCTCTACATCGTCAGGAATGTTTTTTGCGGCAGGGTCGCCTTCCAACACGAGCGCCCGTACGTTCTTGCCCTGCGCTTTCAGAGAGCGGGAAACATTGTTTCCCAAAAAACCGGCTGCACCGGTAACTAAATAAATTACACTGTCCATAAATACAATAAATTAAAACCTGTAACCTATTCCCAGACTTATACTTTGATTACGCAAAAATGAACTTCCTGACGCTTCATTCAGTTGATTTAAAAAACCGTACTTGTAACTTGCATTTATTTGCATGTCAAATTCAAACTCGTAACCCACCAATACGGCACAACCAACGTCGCCCAACTGCATAAACGAATGACTGCCACCGTTCTTTTTGTAGTAATTCAGATCAAGAGTACGATTTCTGGCGCTGAATCCAATTCGTCCGTAAGGACCGACACCAATAAACGCACGGTGATTTTCGGAAGTAACCAGTTGAGCAACGGCATAAACCGGTACTTCCATACCGAAATAACGGAAATCGTTTTCTATTCCGTCGATTTCAAATTCCGAATTTTGTAAATGTAGCAGGGCTTCGGGCTGAATGGCAAAATATTTGGAAAAATCAATTTTCACAAATCCGCCAACAGAGCCGCCAACCCCGAATCTACTTTTCCAGCCTGCCATATCGTCCAAAATAAAGTTGGACATACCGGCTTCTGCTTTTACGCCAAAACTTGTGTTTTGCGCCATACTTTGCGTCAGTCCTAAAACTGCTAACGCTACTGATAATAAAACTACTTTCTTCATTTTTTTCATTTGAAATAATATTTAAAATTTTCGGCAAAGGTACAGGTAGCGGTATGACTGCACAAGGTCTGTTTGTCGCAAGAGTTGGACGAAAGGACGAATGTTAGAATAATCCTGTTCCGTATGTCTCAAATATTGGACGAAAGGTCGGATATTTTTTGCCGGCATTCCTTATTCAGTTACCTTTGCAAAAAAATAATAGCAATGAAAAAGAACATAATGCCCCTTAACTGGGAAGTCGAGCTGAACAATGTAGACAAGATTTACTCCATCGGAAACGACCTCTTTTTGATAGACAATCCGGCAATTGTTTCCGCGTTCAATTATCCTTTCAAGCTGGATATAAATGCGATTTCCATTTGCACAAACGGATATACGAAAGGCAGCATCAACCTGAAACCATATATTGCGCAGGCGCCGAGCATTACGGTCATGGCTTCGGGGCAAATTTTGGAGTATGAGCATATCAGCCATGATTTTTCGGGCTTTTTCTTCATCATGTCCGAGCAGTTTGCCAACAGCTTGATGACAAACGTGCAGGAGCGCCTATCCCTGCGGCTTGCCTTTGCTGATAATCCCTGCCTTCCGCTGAACCGGTCGGAAATGGAGGCGATGCTGGATTACTACGATTTGCTGAAAAAAACCAAACGGATAGAAGACCTCTCCATACGCAGGGAAATGGCCAAACACCTGACGCTGGCGTTCTACTATGCGCTGACCTACCAGTCGCATATACTTTCCGGCAATGAGCAGCTCTCGAAACAAAATGTTCTGTTGGACAGGTTTATGAATTTGGTGCAGGAAAATTTCCGCGAACACCGCGACATCGGCTTTTATGCCGAGCATCTGTGCCTCACACCCAAATACCTGTCCAAAATAATCAGGGACAGCAGCGGCACATCGGCAGGCGAATGGATTGACAACTACGTGGCGCTGGAAGCCAAAGCGCTGCTCAAGTCCACCAACATGACGATTCAGCAAATCAGCGACGAGTTGAATTTCCCGTCGCAGTCGTTTTTCGGGAAGTATTTTAAACGGATAGTCGGCGTCTCGCCGAAAGAGTACAGGGGGAGGTGATTGTATCATCCGAAAAAATCCGTGAATGAAATCGCTTATGAACTGGGTTTTAAATATCCGCATCATTTCAGCAGGATGTTCAAAAAAATGACAGGTTGTTCACCGACAGATTACAGGCAGATGAATTGACTTAAGTCAAATAAATAAATGTATAGCCGCACAGCAACATAAAGCCATTGCCGGCGCAACTCACAGCCACCTGCTCTGAAATCTTTCACAATTAACTTGCTGCCGCCTACTTTTGCGTTTGCATTAATATTGATGCAAGCATTTTAAATTAAAAGTAGTATGAATGAAAAATTGAAAGACCGGGACATTCTTCTGGTCAGAGAAAAAGGCGGCGATGAGTTGAAAGTTGCCGGTATGGATAAGGACGGTAAAGTGAAACAGACCAAACCGGACGACGGTGAAAATCCCGACTTGTTGAAAATCGACAAACACGGGAACATACTCGAAAACTTCTTCGAGAACTTTATGCGTCAGGTCAAAAACCCGACGAGGTTTGAGTTTTTCCTCGTTCCGGTAGAGAAATTTAAGAACGTTGTGCGGAAATTGCAGGA
>JAISWT010000131.1 GCA_031271005.1 Prevotellaceae bacterium
CCATAGTTAATGCCTCCTCATACACAGCCTCAAGAAATCCACATCCCAACTGCTTGTGCACTTCCATTGCCGCACCTATAATCTTATACGTTTCTTCTTTATACAAAAACATAAAAATCCGTGTTAATCTGTGGAATCTGTGGATAATGTCTGTCTGTGGACTGCGTCATACAATTCCTGAATAGTATTTGCATTGCGCATATCATTGCCTTTCAGCCTGACATCGTATTCTTCATCTACCATAGCCATTACCGATAAAGCAATGAGCGAACTCCATTCCTCCAAATCGCGAAAACAAGTTTGGGCGGTAAAAACGGACTGGTCGGTATCTTCGAACTGATTGGCAAAATTTGAAATGAATTCTTTTATTTCCATAATATTTTTTAATTTATTCACTTATAAAGGTTTTTGTAGTCAAATCATCCTCATACACAGCCTCAAGAAATCCATTGCCTAATTTTTACGTTGCTTTAATACAGTAAGTTGCATATAAAGGCACTGATTTTATATTATTCGCAAAACCGAAATTTCGGGCGGAAATACGAAACGCATATTCCGGCTTGTATTTCTCGACATAAACATTTAAACTTTTGGATTTTACATTTTCGGCAGCTTTTACTTCGCAGGGAATAATACCTGTTTCTTGTGAAAGTAAAAAATCTACCTCTGCTTCATTGCCCGACGACCAATAATACAGTTTTCGGTTTTGTGAAACGAAAGTTTGTGCCACAAAATTTTCGGTTAAAGCGCCAATATATCGAAAATCTTTATTTTGAAAAATGTCGAATTGCGTTATGCCCGACAAATGAACCAGCAAACCAACATCGGAAAGATAAAGTTTGAAATTTTTATTGTATTCATCCGGTTTTAAGGGGCGCACAGGTTTAGTAACTAATGGAACAAAAAGTACTAAACCTGCTTGTATCAACCATTCAATTGCTGTCTCATATTTCTGTTTATTTGCTTTTTCTTCCACTAATTTATAACGGAATTTTTTCTGTTCCTGTGCCAACTGGTCTTTTATGCTGTTGTAAACTTTCAGAATCTTTATTGAGTTAATATTTTCGGAATACTTAGCCATGTCAGCCATATAGCCGGTTATTATATCGTCTTTTATTTTAAAAACCGAATCTGTTATTTGATTACCCTTTTCCAAATAATCTCTTACAACTGCCGGCATTCCGCCCAAAAATAAAAATGTTTTGTAGAGTAAAAGCGCCTTTTCGTGCAAAATTTTAATCAAAGCTGTTTCTTCGGCAAACGATCTACGAATTTTATCTTCTAACATTTTCTCATCAACAGCACACAAAAACTCCTCAAAATCGAGTGGATACATATATTCAATCTGTACTTTTCCAACGGGGAAAGCTGTTTTCATTCTGTTGATTTTAACCCCTAACAAACTGCCGGCTGAAATGACATTGTATTTCGTTTTCGATTCTGCAAAAAATTTCAAAGACGCTATAGCTTTTTCACATTCTTGTATTTCGTCAAAAAAAATAATTGTACTTTCTGAATTTATTTTAGTCCGAAAATAAACTTCGATGTTGTCTATAATATCTTGCGGATTTAACGAATTTTCAAAAAACGACTTAAAAACATCGTTTTGCATAAGATTTATTTCAATTTTGCGCTCAAAATTTTTATCACAAAACTTATTGACTGTAAATGTTTTACCTGTTTGTCTTGCGCCAATAAGCATCAATGGTAAAGAGTTTTTATTTTCCTTCCATTGAAATAATGTCTGTTCTATTTTTCTATTTATATGTGCCATTTTTATCTTTACGTCAATTTTATTCGTATCAATAATATTGATTTGCAAAGGTAATATTTATTTTTGAATCGACGTTTTTTTTATGCTATTCGTTTATTCACTTATAAAGGTAATATCATCTTTTATTTGATTGACAAATTCATATTGTAAAGTTCGCGACAATCCTTCCGACAAAGTAAACGGAACTTTAAAATCAGTAGCGTGCAATTTGTCAGCGTTTAATTGCGAAATAGAGCAGAATTTTTTTACACGAATGCTGCTGACAGATAATTTTTTGCCGGTAATTTTTGCCAATGCGTCAAAACAGTAACCACCTAACATACCAAGTGTGTATGGAATTTTGATGGCGGGTATCTTTTTTCCCAATGCGTTTTCTACCACAGCGATTAATTCGTTCATCGAAAGATCAGGTTTATCGCTGTAATTGTAGATATTGTATCCCTGCGCATTGTCCACCAGCCATGCAATGAACGCCGCTACATTGCCAACGTATGATATTGATTTCCGATTGCCACCGCTGCCGACTTTCAAAAAACGTCCGGTAGAGATTTGTTTGAGCAGGTTATAAACATTACCCCTGTTGCGCTCTCCGAATATGACAGTGGGACGAATGATTGTCAGCGTTTTGTCAGCGCTGTCTTTGCTGTGCCATTCGCGTAGCGCTTCTTCCGCCTCCCACTTGCTGCGCCCATAGTGGTTGAACGGAGTGGCAGGATACGCTTCGTCGGGGTTGACAGGATTCATGCCATACAGCGCCATGGAAGACGTAAAAACAATTCTTTTCACGCCGCAGGCATCCATTGCTTCCGTTACGTTGCGGGCGCCTTCCACGTTCACGTCATAGTAAAGCGATACTGGCGTTACATTGTCGCTGTGTTCTGCCGACAACAATACTACCATATCCTGACCATGCAGCAGCGGTTTCAGCTTCTCCTTGTCGCGCACATCGGCAATCGCTGTGATTTCGGGATAAAAACGGCTTTGGTTTTTATCAATGTTTAGCAAAGTATGATTGCCTTGCTGTTTCAATAATTCAATCAGGCGCGTACCAACAAAGCCGGAACCGCCGATAAGGGTGATGTTCATTTTTTTATTACCATTTTTTTGATTCTATCAGCTGCCTTAATTCTTCTTTACTGGGCAATACGGTTTGGTATTTGCTGGCAAACAGTTGTGTATTATCTTGCGGTAAGGTTATTTCAACCAACGTGTCGTTTTTTTCTTTACACAAAATGATGCCAATAGTTTTGTTTTCGTCGCTTAATCTCACAAATCGATCATAATAATTCACGTACATCTGCAATTGACCAAGATCTTGATGGGTAAGTTCGCCTATTTTCAAATCAATAAGCACAAAGCATTTCAACAAACGGTTATAAAAAACCAAATCAACCTTAAAATGTTTTTCATCAAACGTAAAACGAACTTGCCTGCCAACAAATGTAAAACCCTTTCCCAACTCCAAAAGAAAGTTTTCTATCTTATTGATGATGCTTTGCTCCAATTCTGTTTCTGAAAAAGCGGCTAATTCGGGTAACCCGAGAAATTCCAACACAAGTGGATCTTTAATAATGTCCCTTGGCGCTTCAAGAATTTGTCCTTTCGTCGACAACTCCTTTACCTTTTCTTTGTCGCGACTCAGCGCCAAGCGCTCGTACAAAGCGCTGTCGAATTGCCGTTGCAGCTCCCGCAACGACCAATTGTTATTGATGCTTTCGATTTCATAAAAATTGCGCTCTTCTTTATTTTCTATCCGCATCAACTTCAGATAGTGCGACCAGCTCAAGCGAAAATCGGGAACAAGCGGCAATTCCTCAGGCGTTGCCTGAATAGTTGCATTTCCCTTACCATCAGATATTTGTAATTTCGCAGACGCTGTCTGCGAAATTTGGTTTTGGGAATAAGTGAGGTAGAATCCCCGCATTTGCTCAAGATTTCTTTCGGAAAATCCTTTCCCGAAATCTTTTGTCAGCTGAGCGGAAAGCTCTTTGAGCACCTGCTTTCCATATTCGGCTCTGTGTGCGCCCCGCTGCTCATCTTCTACTATCATTCGCCCAATTTCGTAGTATGTGTACACCATGGTTTGGTTTACAGCGCGTGCTGTGATTTTTCGCGCTTGCAACAGCAGATCGGCAATCTGGCGATATAAATAAGCTTCAGCTTTGCTCATGATCGGGTATTTTTATCCATATTGAGCAAAGTATGGTTGCCTTGCTGTTTCAGAATTTCAATCAGGCGCGTATCGACAAAACCGGAGGCGCCGATAAGAGTAATTTTCATGATTGCTTGCTATTCTGTGTATTTTTCTTTGCAGTACCTCTTTTTAATAAATTTTGCCGGAACGCCTGCCCATACTTCATTTGCCGGAATATTTTTCGTTACAACAGAGCCTGCGCCGATAACTGCCCCATCTCCTATTGAAACAGGTTTGACAATTAATACATTGGTGGCTATATATACATTTTTACCAATTGTTATTTCACCTCTATAATAACTGTGAGGTTCTTTATCAATATCATAAAAATGAGTTAATAGAAGACACCCGCTTGTTATAGTGACGCCGCTTCCAATATGAATACCCTGTGGAAACCATGTGTCACAATGGATAACACCCATATACACTGTCCCTCGTGCTATATCTATTCCTGCCAGCCGATAAAATATTGGTCTTATACGCATAGTCATTGGTATGTTGTTTGCAATGAAAAACAGCAGTAAACTTAAAAATCGTTTCATATTTTTGATAAATGCAGTTTAATTATTTTTTATTCTTGACTAATTTTTCTACAATATTATTCATAGTTTCATTATTTCTTCGGTAATAAAAATTTTCGAGGAAACATTTTCGGGCAGCATTAGAAAAATGCTCATAGTTTGCTAATATTTTTTGCAAGGCGTCTGCTATTTCATTATAAGAATTATTATCATTGATTGCTACAATTTCGTCTCCATCTTTGACAAATTCGGATATGTTCCGGCACAATACTATAGTTGGAGTTCCAAACATAAAAGATTTTGCAAGAACGCCGCTTTGCGTATTTCTTGCGTAAGCATTCCATACAACAAGACTACTTTTATAATAGAAATTAATGGATTCATTGGTTAATGGTTTTCCTGCAATTATTAAAAGCCGTCCGGTAGTTATCATTTTCTGCAGTCGGTCATCTATATTGATTGTATTTTTTGTGGCTATCAAGAAATTAAATTCTTTTAAAGATTCTTTTTGAATGGCAGTTTCTACAAAATTCAGAAACGAATCAAAAGAATGATTGTTTGTAACATATCCAATAGAACCTATAAACGAAAAATATTTTCTTTCTACAATTGAATTGTCATAATTACTCTCATCATCAAACTGTAAAGGCAGATAAAAATAATGCCTGTTAAAATATAGCCATCCTTTTTCATAAAGAGCTATTGCTTTGTTGGAAGGTAAAATAATAACGTCAGAGATATAAGTTATAACACACTCATATAAATTTGCCAACACATACCATAATCTCTTCCAATACGAAGATGTATTGTCTATTAGCACCATCTTATCGAATGGCTCATGCTTGACAAACATTATTTTAATTTTATATCTCAACTTAAATTTGACAATCTCAAATAGATTGCCAAACGTTGGCGAATAAAAAAGCGCAACATTAGCCTTTACTTTGCAAATTTTGAATTTATTATATTCTAAATAATTGAACCCCTTTGGAATATATTGTATTAAATTTTTATGAATATACAGCACAGGTGAATATCCAAATTCCTTAAATTGCAAATAATATGCAATAAGATGAGAAACATGTGCTACATTCGGGTTTAACGAAACTATTAATACATTCATGATGATTTATAAATTTATAATTATTTGTTGTAGTGTTTTATTATATATAAATCATTTTCATTCCCAAATTTTCAGCAAACATTTCGTCCGATTCGCTATCCCCGATCATCAATGACTTGGAGAAATCCATATCCGGATAGTCTTGTTTTGCCTGTAATGCCATGCCGGTATTGGGTTTACGATTTGTATCGTCGTCGGATGTCGCTGTGCAATAATAGACTTTATCTATTCGCCCGCCACGGGTTTCTATTTCTTCAAGCATCTTTGTGTGAATATCTATCAATTTTTTTTCAGTCATTATTCCTTTGCCTACGCCTCGCTGGTTGGTAACAATAATAATGTGTTTGAAGTGTTTATTACACAGTGCAAGAAAATCACGGATACCAGGCAAAAATTCAAATTCTTCCCAAGATTTTACATAATCGTTTGATCGATGACGGTTAATGATTCCGTCACGGTCAAGAAAAAGTGTTTCGTATCCGTTTATATCTATGTTCAAAATATTCACTACTTTTAATTCATGGTTTGCCCTCTCGTAATCTTCGGGAATACCAATATCAATAAAATAATCGTTGTGAATAAAGCCGTATATATTTTCTATACTTACCTGTTGCGGCAAAACTTCCGTCTCAAATGAGAATTTCTCAGGTAATCCATTCATTAACTTTTTATTCGACAAAAGATATATTCCACCATTTATTTGACCGGCAATGCAACAAGTTTTTTCCTTAAATGCAGTAATTACCGATTGATTGTTTACTTCCACATTTCCATATCTGTCAAAATTTTTCATCGGCTTCAGGGCAACCGAAAGCTGGGCATTGTGTTCCAAATGTTGTTTTACAAAGAGATTCAAATCAAGATCAAACAATGTATCGCCGTTTAAAATCAGTACATCATTCTCAGTTGTATAATTTAATGCTTTCTTTATAGCGCCTCCGGTTCCCAATGGAGTATCTTCGATGGAATAGGAATACTCAAATTCAAATTCGTGCAGCTGACTGAGCCAGTCAATAATGGTTTCGTGTTTATAGCCAAGCGACAAAATAATTTTTTTTACAAACGAAAACCGGCTTAGATGCAGCAGTAGATAGTATAGAAACGGCTTACCGTCCACCGGAGCCATACACTTGGGCACATCGCTCACAGCGGAGCGCAGCCTTGTTCCTAATCCGCCTGCCAAAATCACTACATCTGTTTTCATCTTTACCTGTTTTTGGGATTCAGATGACCAAATAAATTTTCTTCCACAATGCAACAAATAATGTGTCCGATAAGAATGTGCGATTCTTGAATGCGTGGCGTTTCGCATGAGGGAACTTTAATGCAAATGTCGCAAAGATCATCCATTTTGCCTTGATTGCTTCCGGTTAATCCGACTGAAATAATGCCTTTTTCCTTACAGACAGCCAGAGCTTTGACAATATTTTCGGAATTACCGGAAGTGGAAATGCCGATAAACACATCGCCTGTTACACCTTGAGCCTGCACTTGCCGCGCAAACAGTTTGTCGTAACCGTAATCGTTGCCGATTGCAGTGATAATGGAAGTATCGGTTGTCAACGCAATGGACGCTATTCCCGGCCGGTCGAAGTAAAATTTGCTGACAAATTCTCCTGCAATATGTTGAGCGTCGGCTGCGCTGCCGCCATTTCCGGCAAGTAAAGTTTTGTTGCCGTTCCTATATGCTGTCGTTATCATTTGCGTAGCGTTCTCTATTTTTGCAAGTAAACCGGCATCCGAAAGCAGCAGCTGCTTTACCTCAATGGATTTTTTTATTTGTTCAATAATATTGTTGTTCATAGTAAATTCAGTAATTATCACTACTTTAGAAAAATTGCACTCCCACAAGTATCGCTGAGAAGGAAAAACGGGATATTATTCTCTTCTGAGAATTTTTCAACCGCTGCTTTTGCTCCCGCGTACATAGCATTATTGTAATCGTGTACAAAAATCACCCCTCCCCGTGTTAAATTTTCATAAAAGAAACGTAGGCCTTGGTATATGGGGTCGAATAAGTCGGCGTCAATGCTCACAAAAGCAAATTTATCTTCAACCCCCGTTGCCGTATCGGGAAAAAATCCTTTTTTTATGATAACATTCTCTCTATGCTTCATTTTCGAAAGAACAACATCAACGCTGGTATCAGCAAAATTCTGGTTTGCTCCGGAGTAGCGGCGCCCTCTTTCCGTTTTTGCATCTCTTTCATCAAATCCCTCAAACGTATCAAACAGGTACAATTTTCTGTTGGGGAAAAGTGTATTTATATGCTGGGCAAAATTGCCTCTGTACACGCCGAGCTCCGCTACGCTACCCTGAATTCCTTTTTCTTGCAAATTATGCGCAACTAACTCCAAAGACGAAAGACGAACATAATCTCCTACTCTTCCGTAAATACATTCATGTCGTTCTCGCCCAATATACACCATTTGTGATATTATACGTGCTTTTCTGCCCAAAAGCCATTGGTTTAATAGGTGTCCTACAATTTTTCTCATAACTTTTATGTTTTTTACTTGCTAAATTTATAAATGCTTTACTTACTATAAATTTTCCATCCATGGGTTCCGCCCTCACTAAACTGGAATCCTATCACATGTCCACTTAATTTGTTTAGCGCATTTACCACTTGAATCTTTTTTGTGGGGTTCACCACAAACATGATAAATCCTCCACCTCCGGCTCCGCTTACTTTACCTGCTATAGCGCCTGATTGAAGCGCTATCTCAAATGCTTCATTGATTGTAGAATTGGTAATGGCCGAAGCCATTTTCTGTTTGTTTGTCCAACCTGTGCCTATAATTTCGGCAAACGAGGCAATATCGCCTTTTAAAAGCGCTGTTTTCATATCTATCGCATTTTGTTTGATTTGGTGCATGGCTTCAATTGCAATCTGATTTCCCGAAGATGTGTTTTTCTTCTGTTCGTCAATAATGGCGGCAGACGAACGCGACGCTCCTGTATAATAAAGTACCATAGACGATTCCAACTCGTCAATAATCCATCGTTTAATCCGCAAAGGATTAACTATTACATGGTCGTCTTTCAGAAACTCCATAAAATTGAATCCACCAAATGCCGCTGCATATTGGTCTTGTTTGCCTCCGCTTAAATTCAGGTCTTTACGCTCAATCTCATAAGCCAACCGCGCAATTTCGTAATCGCCTACGGGCAAATTCTGCCATTCTGCAAACGCCTTCAGGATTACCACCACCATGGTGGACGACGAACCTAAACCGCTGCCTGCCGGAGCATCCGAATATGTTGTCATCCTGAATGATAATGAAGGTAACTGAAAATCTTTTACAATACGGTTGTAAACTCCTTTGTGCAAATCAAGATTCCCGTCAACCGGCAGTTCTTTTGTCGAATCATAAACTAATTTTTTCTCTAAATCAGTAGCGACTATTTCAATTTTATTATTACCGGTTTCTTCAATAGTGCAATAGGTATACAGATTGATGGTGGCATTCAATACCAAACCGCCATACAAATCGCTGTAAGGCGACACGTCACTGCCGCCTCCGGCTAAACCTAAACGTAACGGAGCTTTTGAACGGGTAATCATTTGCTGTTTATTGCTATTTTTTCTTTACAATAATTACTGTTTCAAACCCATACAACGCCCATGTTCCACCAAAAGGAATACATTTTTTACTCAACATGCTTACGGGTTCAAGCAGCAATCCCAAAAAAAATGGAAGTAAAGGACGGTACCTTTTTTTGAGTACTTTAATTACCCCCCCCCCCCCCGTAAATACCTGAAATTCTATTAGTTACATCACTGCAAGACAGTACGTTTTTATGGGTGGGGTCATCATAAAAATTTAACGTTCCTTTTCGGCTTGGAAAATGTACGCTGTTTTCGCATGGGAAAGCAATATACACATACCCGCCTGGCCTTAGCGCTCCAAACATCGCGTCAATAACACGCCTGTAATCATTACAATGCTCCAGATTATGACACGAAATCACAGCATCAAACTCGCCAATTCTTTTTTCAATTTCATCAGCAAATTTGCTTGGGTCGGTCAATATATATTCATCTGCAAAATGATTTACAGGGATTTGTTGATTATAGTCCTCAATATCCAACCCTACGTAATGAATATCCGGTCGCAATGCTTTTGTCTTTTGCGGACTATTATTGCCACATCCAACATCCAACATTTTGCCGTTTTTTGGTATTTGATTTTTTATAAAACCATATTTACCAAATGGTTTGATAAGTACCATTAATTCTAATTCAAATTTTGAGATCATAATTTTATATATGGATTATTGTGTAATATATTTTTTCATATAATTATATGCGACATCAATTTTCACAAGTAGTTGAGATATCCACTTGGGATATTTACGAATTTCGCTTAGATAATAAAACAAACTTTTGGCTTTTATTTGATTTCGTATTGAGTTTAAATTATCGCTGGCAGAAGAAGTTTCGTGATTAACGACTATATCCGGAATATACAAAGTCGGTTCGTTTATTTTCATTAATTTTTCTGCCACAATATCCTCTTCGCAATATAAAAATGTAGCCGGATCGAAAAAACCTATTTTACGAAATACTTGAATGTTCACGAGTATAAAACAGCCATAAATCTTATAAACTTGTACAACGTTTTTTCCTTTTACATCCTGTCGTAAAGGATAAATGAAAGGGAAAAGATAATGCAATACAGATGGTCTTTTCCAATATGCTTTTACTTTTCCTATTTTTACGCCTGTCAAGGCAAAGTGTTTATTTCTCATCCTATCCAGTACATTGAAAAAAACATCGGAATTTTCAAATTTCATATCCGGATTTATTATAAAACAATATTTATATCCCAAATTATCCAAATATTGTAGCCCGATATTATTCCCTTGAGCATATCCGGAGTTAGACGTATGAGCAATATAACAATCTCCATTTTGCTCTAATAAACGAATCAATTCATCCTCGCCGGTTCTGTGAGTGGAATTATTGTCAACAACAACTATACGTAATTGATATCGTTCGTTTGATCTGGGCTTTATACTTGCAACCAGGGCGGTGGTTTCTTCGAAAAAATCGTGAGTTAATATCACTATACCTGTTTTTTCCATATTTTTCGTACTTTTTATTATTAGAACATTTTGTTCTTCCATGTTTTGGGAGTTTTCTCGCTATAGATTTCTACATCCAGATGGTAACGGAATTTATGTACGCCACGTTGCCGGATATAATCTATAATTTCCTGCAATCCTTGTCGCAGGTTATATTGTGTTTTATACCCCAACACTTTACGCGCTTTGTCGGCAGAACATGTTGCCAACTTCACTTCTTGCGGACGATCGGGAACATAAACGGGATTTAATTTGAAATCCAGCAATTCTGCAATTATTTTAGCCAATTCGTTAATGGTTACAAATTCTTCGTCTGGACCAATATTGATAATTTCGCCCACTACTTCCGGCATAAATGCAAGTTTATTCAAGCAATCAATATCGTCCTGTACAAACGAAAAGCAACGTTTTTGTTCACCGTCGCCGTAGATAATGGGTTGCCGTCCCTGTAACATCAGGTTTGTCATAATAGATGCCACGTTACGGAATGGGTCATCGTACTTTTGACGTGGACCAATAATATTGTGCGGCACTGCGTGGACTACTTCTATCCCGTGTACATCAGAAAGGCAATTCAACAAATTTTCTGCCGCTAATTTGGAAATGCCATAAGGATCTTGTGGTTTGGGCTTCATATCCTCAGTGAACGGAACTCTTTCCTGTTGTCCGTAGCGTGCCATGCTCGAACAGTTTACAAACCGTTGTACGCCTTGCGAAACTGCCGCCGACGCCAGTGTCGCTGTGATCTGGAATGTATTCTGGCACACCAAATGTGGCGAAAAAACACTCAGCCCTTCGTATGCCGTACAAGCGGTGTGATAAACAATATCCACGCCGCGAAGTAATTTATTCATTGTATTTAAATACCGGCAATCCACCTGGAAAAACTCTACATCATCAGGAACGTTTTCGAGATATCCGCCTAATAAATTATCACAACCGGATACTTCATGTCCGGCTTTCAACATTGCGTCAGCCAAATGACTGCCCAAAAATCCAGCAACGCCGGATATAAAAATCTTTTTGCTCATTTTTTTATTTTATTTTATTATCTTATTTATTATTAATTGTGGTTTATTCATATCATTTTTATAATTTTTGCAGGCACACCGCCAATTATGCAGTTATCGGGAAATGTTTTACCGGTGACAACGCTTCCGGCGGCCACCACGCAATGGTTGCCAATAACCGTCCCATCAAGTATTATCACCCTTGTCCCTATCCAGCAATCTTTGCCTATTTTTATCCCTTTCCTGCTCAAGCCTTGCTTGCTTACAGGCATCGACAAATCGCTGAATACATGATTCTCTGCTATCAAGTCTGTTTTTCCTCCAAATATCGTATTACTCCCTATTTCTACGCCGCCGGAGCAGCCAAAGTGAGCGTTAGCGCCTAACCCAACGTTGTCGCCTACCACTAACCCCCTGCCCAGGCCATTGCCGCACCCCGTTCCGCCGCAATCAATATTTGTGTTTTTGCCAACGTGCACGTTTTTGCCGAATCGTATTCCTTCTTTTGACAATGCATCAATTGTTACGCCCGAAAATATATGCGTACCCCCCCGTTTATCGAATATTAATTTATTTTTACATTTTACACTCACGTTTTTGCCAACAAATACCAAGCCGTACCTCCTGCCAAAGAGAAAAAATCCACGAACCGCCATGATCGCTTCATTCATAGCATACCCTAAAAAATACCTGAGAGGGATATCTCTATCTATCGCGTAAGGCCAACGTTTTACCTTAGCGACCAAATATTCAAAAATTTTTGCTGTTAGCTTATCCATAGCATACGTTACAGTAAAGAATGATAGAGATCAAGATGTTCTTCGGCGCATTTATCCCATGAGTACAGCTGCAGCCGGGCTTGCCCTTTACGAATTAAATTCGATTTTAGGTGAGTATCGTCCAATACCTTTTGCATTGCGTTTGCCATGTCTTCCACAGAGCTTGGGTCAAAGTAGCGCGCCGCCTCACCCGCCACTTCTGGAAAACAGCTCGTTTGGGAGCATACAACGGGGCAATCGTAAAGCATTGCCTCCAGCAAAGGAATCCCAAAACCCTCGTAAAACGACGGATATGCAAACATTTCGGCATCGTGGTAGAGCTGCGCCATTTGCGCTTCTGTTGCGAATATGCAGTGCGCCCTGCCCTGTAACCCTAATTTGCTTATTGCTGCCAACTCGCCTGCTGTAAAAGAGCTGCCGGTGCAGGCAAAATTCAAAT
The DNA here is from genome assembly GCA_031271005.1 of Prevotellaceae bacterium. GTDB lineage: Bacteria > Bacteroidota > Bacteroidia > Bacteroidales > Paludibacteraceae > WRGS01. The sequence continues at coordinate 12,932 of JAISWT010000131.1, forward strand.
CCTTATACTTGCCGGCCATCAACGAAAACGCCTTTACAAAACCCTGAAAATTCTTATAGGTGTGCCGCGTTCCCACAAACAGGATGTATGGCGGCCGTACAATGCGCGCAACTTCGGTCTTCTTTTTCTCCTTATCAATGCCGTGATAAATTACTTTTATTTTTTTTTCATCAATGCCGAACTGCTCTACTAAGTCCTTTTTAGTGTTACCACTTACAGCTATTATCATATCAGCTGCCATGGCCGATTTTTTTTGCTCCTTCTTCGTATGCCTCAAACGAATAGTATCGGGGTATAGCTGCGGGCAAACAAAGTAGTTAAGGTCGTGCATGCAAACGACTATTTTTTTGCTTTTGCGAATAAGTGGGAACAAAGAAGTATTGTAGTGGGTCTGATGGTAGATGTCGTAGTCGCCCCGCATAGCGGTAAAAATACTTGACGGCATGTTCAGGTAATTCATTGCTATTCCTTTCCCCCTGAACTGCTTACTACAGAATGGGGAGAATGTATGGAGCAGGTTACTTTCTTTCAGGTACTGGTTTTCTGAGAAACCACCCGAAAGCGTCCAGCTGCCGGTGGGCAAGCGCTTAAAAACTTCAACAAAATATTTAGACACGCCGCCGTATCTTTCAATAAATCCAAAATGGTCGTAAAAAATTTTCATTATTAACTATCTATCTTATTCCATAAACTCTTCAACCGTTTTTCCATTATAAAAATTAACTCTCCAAAACTCCCTTTCCTCCTTTACGTCTTGCTTTTCAAACACTATATTATGATACCTTGAAAAAATACTTGAGTGATTTTGCGCTACTTTCAGCGCAAAAAAAATCAGCAACAGCATCGTGCACAGCTGCCGGTTGATTTTTCTTTGAGCAATCGCAAGCAGATTCGGGTATATTACTGCATAGGATAGCACAAACAAGTACGCCATTCTTTCCTGTACGGGTCTTACTTCCGAAAAGAAAAAAAACACGAAAAAATAGAGCATGTAAATATTTATAAAAATCACATTGCTTTTACTCTGCCGGATGAGCGCCCTAGAGCATAGCATAACAATAGTAAAGGTTACAATCCGTTCAACATAGCCAAGTGTTAGAGTGAGATACTCGGTGTTATTGAAGTACCGCTCCACCATCAGGGCTACCTTATCGCTAATGCAGCTTGCAAGGAATGAGAATAGCGGCTCGGCATAACTGATGTGGAACAGAAAAATGATGTTGCCAACAACAAATACTGCCCACCAAAATCTTTCCGGTAGCTTGCGGTGCAAAAAGAAGTACAGCGGGATATACACCACAGCGCTAATATGAAACAGGATGCCTAACACATTGAGAAGCATATATGGAAAAATCCTTCTTTCCTGCAAATATTTTAGCGAAGCAAAAAACAGTAGTATTGCCTTTACATTACGCATCAGGTTAAACTCCATAACGGGAGCAGCGAAAGCGAAAAAAACAATGAACGCAAAGACGTAATACTTAGAGTAGCGCCTAAAAATCATATCCAGCAACAGCGCATCAATAAGCGAACTTACGAAAGTCCAGAAAAAGTAGCTGGGGTATATTGATTTTACTATGGCGGTGTACAGGTAAAAACCTTTTTCTCTGTCGGTATTCGCTATACCTTCAATAAAATTGCCCGACCAGAATGTAGGTAGCTTTTGAAAAAAATATTCGTAGCCATACCAGTCTGAAAACACATAGCCCCGCAGCCCAAAAAAGAATAAAAATCCGATTAGGGTAAGCATACGGACATACCTTATACTTTGCTGCCTGCTTACCTGACGAAACTCAATAAGCATCAACAAGAGCAAGTACCCCAGAAAGACGAGGTATGGTATTGAATATGTGTAGCTGTGTAGCTCCATTGTAATCACTTATATTCAGCAATACTACAATATTATTTTTCTTGGGTGTCCACCCCTATGGCTTGCTAAAAAATAACGCGGCGGTTCGTAGTGGTTATCTGGCGTAAATGGTGGAACAAACAAGTTTTTTACTAAATCTTCTCTCACAAAAAAAGCATTTACTCCGGCAAAGCAACATCCTACTAATTTATATCCCTTTTGTATTCCAAGTTTATACAACGACTCTAAGCTGGCACCGGTGTGGCTAGAGCCATCCCACATACTGGTGGCCTCGTAGGGAACAACAAATTCACAACCTGGACGAAAAACGGCATTATACTCTATACATACAACACGTGGGCGGTACGCCTTAATAGCATTCCACACATAATAATCGTTCCGGTCAATATCTATAGATAAAAAATCTAATTCTTTTGGCACATCTGCACTATCCAGTAGGGTTTCAATATTTTCCGCCGTAATGAAGCTGCAAAGCACCTGTAACCGGCTTTGTGAAATTACACCTGAAAAGAAATTGTGAATATCTTCTACGTTTTTTCTCGAACCATCAATAAACACACCCTTCCATCCTTTGTAAAGCAGATATGTAGAATTGGTTTCAACACCGCTTTCTGTGCCAAATTCAACAAAAAATTGATTGGTTGTTCCAATTCTCTTAAAAATTTCTTCAATAATGCCGTCTTCTCCGTTTTGAGAAAAAGCCGAGAACTCATGGAGATTCAGCTTGCTGGGATTTTGATATTTCTCATTATTGTACAAATGTTTCTGTAAAAAATCAACATTTGCCATTTGGATTTCCGTTTGTGTTGCCGCTCTACTTGCAAAGGCTATTATCCTTTCTATTGTTTTTTTCATTTTTGATACTTTTTAATACTTTTCTCATCCATATCCAGTTTAGCAAATTAGTAGCAGGAATGAGAACCAACGCCAATATCCCAACATCGGTAAAATATACGGATAAAAACAAAAGGGATATATTCAATACTCCTACTGCTATTGTTACAGGTAAAAACGGTACTTCATTTTTGGTACTTGCAATTGTTCCTATCAGGCATACATACGCGTAATGGCACTCTACCAGCAAGGCAATAAAAACGTATAGCTTCGGCAGTAAGCTTGTTTTGCTGTGTACTACAGAAAATGCCCAATCGCCTGCGAGCAGCAGCAATGCTCCACAAGCAAAAAATACGGCAAACAGCATAAGGGTGGATTTTTGATATACCGATTTTACGCCAGCGATATTGCCTTGCACAAAGAAAGCCGAAAATTGCGGGATGTAAGAAGCATAAAACACTGACGCTAATCCGCTTATTATTCCTATAATATTTACTGTTATGCCGTAGGATGCCATCTTTTCGAGCGGAAAAAACAGAGAGCCAACCAATATCATAGATTTTATTGCTATAAACGTGAAAAGAAAGTGTAATCCCATCCTCACTGCGTTGGGCATAATAGGCCTTACAAAATCACGCTTTGCTCTGGCCGGAACAATTTTCAGCAGCCGACGGAACTCAACTGTATAAATTGTCCTGTACGCCAATATTCTTCTGATAATAATTGACAACGCCTGTGCGCTCACAATGGCAATCAGGTTAAACCGCAGCAGTATCAGCGCAACTGCCACAACCAAATACACGCTTTGCCCTACTATTTGAATTTGCTTGGAGCGCTTAATCAAGCCTTTTCCCTGCATCAGCGAGTCGTAGTACATGGTGTAGAGCGAGTAGGAGTTGATAGCTACCAGTATAGCCCACGCAATGTACACCTCCGTATGGCTGCCGGAGTAGGTTTTTAGAACGGTGTGCATGTAGTAGGTTCCGGCGGTTGCCAGCAGCAAAAAAAGAATTACCGACACACGGGCGTAGAACCACTTCATGGCGTTAATCAGCCCTTTGAAGAGGCTGTAATCAATTTCGCTATTGTGGCTTTCTACAATATTGTATCCTGTTGTTTTTAGCTCTTTTACGCCGCTTACTACGTAGGATACATTTCGTGCAAACGAAGGGTTAAACCCGAAATCCAGCAATCCGGTCAAGGCCATAATAGTGGTGAAAATAGTCCAAATCGCCACCGTTTCCGTCGGGAACACCCGCAGAATAAACGGCAACAGAATCACGCCCACGCCTACTTGCAGGAACGTAGCCGCGTAATTCCACATCACGTCTTTTCGCCCTATGTTGATGGTGTTACTCACTGTTTACTTATTCCTATAAATCACTTAGCTTATACAAATACATTGTTTTATCAATTTCAAATCCCGCAACAAAAAAGCCTGGATATTCCCTTACTTCCAGCAGCGGCTTCGGCAAGCGAAAAGGTGATTTTCTCAAATTTAAAGCTCTATAATCACCATCTTTAATGTCACAGTTAATCCACGTTTTAGGGTAAGATGTTACCAATAAATACTTTGACCCGCTGCTTTTAAAATTACGAAGCGCTTTATGTACATTCGCATAGCTCAAATGCTGTAGGCAATCTCTGCAAAAAATCAAATCAACTTCGGGCAATGCATCCTTTGTTATATCTATTAACTTGAATTGCACTTCTTTCGACGCATATAGCTTTTGGTTATTTTCTATCATTTCAGCCACAATATCACCACCGATATAGCTACACGTTTTTTCCACTGTTCTCATCCAGTTATAATCGCCGCAGGGGACGTCCACCATTGACTGAATAGCATATTTTTCAATAATCAAAGGGAGTTGTTTGCGAATCACAGCTGTAGCTTCTATCGCTGAGCCCGGCCCCGATTTGGATTCCTGCGACCCCCAATGATTGGTTTTATAGATATTGGTAAATACCCCCC
>JAISWT010000218.1 GCA_031271005.1 Prevotellaceae bacterium
GATAAATATGTTTTCCATTCAAAATCAACTGCAAAACCACCTCACAGGGCTTTCGAGCGAAGAATTTCTAAAATGGTTGTTGAAAAATTACAATTTCATTCCGCAGCGTTTCAGTTCTCACGACATTGCCAATTTTATGGGGATTACGCCCACTTGGTTGAGTTTGTTAAAACGAAAACTTGCCAAAAAATAATCTTTGCCTTCACTTCATTTCTTTAATTAGTTAAACATTCAGGCAGTTTTTTCGCCGTAATTTTGCACCATAATTTTAATCATAAAAAAAAGAAAAATTATGTCGGAAAATACAAAAAATACGCGGGCAAGATTAATGAACACGCCCGAAGATTTCAAAAAATTTGGAATCAATCCCAATGAAGTTGAACTTTGGGAGGACGGTCGCAGAGACGACGGCAGAAAAGGCAGTTTTGAATGGTGGTATTTCGATGCTCTGCTTGACGACGGAACAAAAATCATTATTACATTTTTCCCGGAAATTCAGAGTAAAATAAAAAAGAGTGGCGATTTTCCTTTCTGCCGCATTGATATAACTTCACCAAACGGCATTATGCACACAGAAAATTTTATGTGTCCCGCCCATGAATCGTCTTTTAGCAAAGAACAGTGCGATATAAAAATCGGAAAGCACAGAGTAACAGGCGATTTGAAAAATTATTCGATTCATATTGAGCCCGTCAATGGATTAGGTGCGGATTTGAAACTTGTCAGTCAAGGAAAACCGTGGCGATCCGGAACGTCTTATTTTTCGTTTGGAAATAACGAAGAAAAATATTTCACTTGGCTTTGCGTGGCGCCAAAAGGTGAAATTTCGGGTACAATCACAATCAACGGAAAGAGCAAAACCGTAAAAGGTTTCGGTTATCACGACCACCAATGGGGCAATATTATGCATATGTTTGCGTGGAATCAGTGGATTTGGGCGCGGCAAAATTTTGGCGACTATAATCTTGTGCTTTTCGATTTGGTTAGTAATCAAAAATTTGGCTACAAACATTATCCGCTTTGTTTTATACAGGACAGCGAAGGCAATTTAATTTTGGAAAACACCGAAGGAACAAAATTAGAAGTGATAGAGGAGTATTTTGAAAATAAACTCAAAAAAAATATCCGAAAATCTTTAGATATATAATTGAAAAACAAGATAAAAAAATACAATATACAGTGCAAGTGAAAGAACAGATAGAAGTCGTAAATTATTATGCAAAACTCAATTTTCTTGTCAAAAGGATTATGGATTTCAATAAGTTGCGACCAACTTATATTCGCTACGAAGGTACGGGCGAACTTATTTTGAATGAGGGTAAAAAAGAGATAAAACGCAAAAGTAATTTTATTTACGAAATGCTGTACGCAGGAAGAAAATATATTAAACAACAGATTTAATCACTAAAAAATAGGAGGATCTATTATGAAATTTCTAAGAAGACATTGGTACAACGTTGGCTTGATAATAGCCATTTTAACGGCAGTGGCGCTGTTTTTTGTGTGGAACGAAATCGGCATTTTGCAACGGCTGCTGATTTTAAACTTTATTGCAATGCAACTGCATCAATTTGAAGAATACGCCTTTCCGGGCGGTTTGCCGACGGTTGCAACTATTCTTGAAGGCAAAAAACTAAATCAAAATGCCACAATGTGGGGTTGCATGATTACGGTTTATGCGTTCTACTTTTTGCCCATTTTCTTTCCAAATCAAATTGGCTGGGGATTTGGGGGCGTTATTTCGGGCTTATTGCAGATTTTCGTTCACCTGACCGTAAATGCCAAACTCAAACATTGGTATGCAATGGGTAATTTCAGCGTGATTTTCGGACACGTTCCAATCGGGATTTACTATGTTTGGTATGTGATAACCAACAATTTAGTTACTCCAAGCGATTGGATTATCGGCTTTGTTATTTTTCTTTTCATTGGCATTTTCCTTGTCGGACTTTTGGGCTATAAAATTTTATCAGGCGACAAATATCCTTACGAAAAGGAAGAATTAGAAAAACCTTGGATTATGAAACGGATAAAAAAATTAAAAGCATAAGAACTTATAATTTAGAAACAAAGCAGCGGTAAAGTAATTTATCGCTGTTTTATTTTGTCCGAAAAAAGAATATGCAAAGTTAGCAATTTCGCTTACCGGCAGTAAAGGTAAAGCCCTACGAACAAGACACAATGAAAATTCCGATTAAGTGAGCGTAAAATCAAACTTGTTTGAATTTTGCCGAACGTGAGGAATTTATTCAAACGCGCCACCCTGTTCTCTGCGCTCACAGGTTTGCGGTATTGCGACATTCAAAAAATGCAATGGAAAGAAATACAGACAGACGACGAGCAAGCCCGCCTGAATTTCACGCAACAGAAAACGAAAGACATTGAATATATGCCCATTTCGCCGCAGGCGTTGGAACTTTGCGGCGAGCCGCGCAAGCCCGAACAACTTGTATTTGAAGACCTGCCCGACCCCTCGTGGATTTCAATGCCACTCAAAAGGTGGATAAAAAAAGCAGGTATTACAAAGAAAATTACGGGACACCAGCAAAACCCTGTGTTTAAGCATAGATTTTAGACAGTCTAAACAGGAAGAACGGGATATCAAGTACCCCCTTCAGTTCTGCCCTGAAGTGTTTGATTTTGGCGTTGAAA
>JAISWT010000017.1 GCA_031271005.1 Prevotellaceae bacterium
GATTACGCCCCGTCAGGGCTTCGGGAATTGATGGGGGTAGCGCCCAAACCACAGGGCGTTGCCCTGTGCTGTTGTACGGCGGGCTTTCAGCCCTTCGCTCCATAAAAAAACTTTTTTCATTGTGTGCGCTTGGATATAGCGCCTCAAAAAAAGATTTAACCTTATTATTTTAAAAATTGGATTATCTGTAAATTTTGTATTAATGGCATTTATTGTTATTGAACTGACAATGTTTGTTGCAAGAATTAATTTTATAAAAAAAGAAGCAGGATTGTCTTTAAAAGAATATTTCGGGCGAGTGGCGCTAAAATCATTACCTCCTGTTATTGCAAGTTGCATTAGTTGTTGGATTGTAATTATTTATTTCGATTTTTATTACCGATTTCTGCTTACTATTATGATTTCCGCAATTATTTTTATAGTAACCGTCTATTTTGTCGCATTGTGTCAAGATGAAAAAATGTTAGTAAACGGAATGATAAGAAAAGTCATTGCTAAATTAAAATAGAATTTAATATGGGAAAAATAAAAATACTATTTCAAATCAATTTATTACGCACATTGTATTTCAACTTTGTAATCAAAGGCAATCGCAGTAAAAAATCGTTGATTTTGCTGTTCAAAAAAGGATATTTCAATATTCATAAGACGGCGAAAATAAATATCTGTAAAGGACAATTCCTTTTCAGTAAACCGTTTAATGTGCTTGAACCGTTTCCTTCGTTATTGGAGATGCAGGAAAATTCGGTACTTAATGTAAAAAACGGTTTTAGGATACTCCCCGGTTGTCATATAATTGTTGCAAAAGGAGCAACATTATCCCTTGGAAGCGGATATCTCAATCGTAATTCAAGAATAAAATGTTATAACAGTATTGAAATAGGCGACAATTGCGCGATTTCAGAAAATTGCAGTTTTTGGGATAGCGACGTGCATACAATACAATACAATACAATACAATACAATTACCTGTTAAAATTGGGAATCATGTTTGGATTGGTACAAATTGTGTTATACTTAAAGGAGTTACAATTGGCGACGGAGCAGTAATTGCAGCAGGCAGTGTTGTAAATAAAGATATACCACCGCGAGTATTGGCAGGTGGAGTTCCTGCAAAAGTGATAAGAGAAAATGTTGATTGGGAATAATAAAATTACAAATTTCAATGAAAAATATCGTAAAGCAAATATTAAAAAATATATTTCCACAGCAGTTTAAGCATTGGATGGGGGCTTGGATTGCTTCGTTAAAAGAATTATATACCAATGAGATAATTCCAATAATTCCGTCTCGACATATTCGTAAAGCAATGTATCGAATGTTGGGCGCGAAAATTGGAAAAAATGTTGCAATGTTTCGTTCGTTAGAAATTCGCAATCCTGCCGGATTAACAATCAAAGGCAATAATTCTATTGGGAAAAAAGTTGTTTTGGACGCGCGGAAAAGACTTGTGATAAGCAAAGGGGTAACCATTGCTTCGCAAGTTATTATTTGGACTTTGCATCACAATTATAATGACGAGAATTTCAAAACAATTGGCGATGCAGTAACCATTGGCGAATATGCTTGGATTTGTTCACGAGCCGTTATTCTACCCGGCGTGAAAATAGGCAAAGGAGCAATAGTATCTTCGGGCGCCGTAGTAACCAAAGAAGTCCCTGATTATGCAATAGTAGGCGGCGTGCCTGCAATAGTTATAGGGGAACGAAAATTAAAAGATTTTAATTATAACCCTTTCTATCAATTGCATATAGTCTAATTTATGAATATAAGAAAAAAGGGAACTCCTAAAAACTGCTTATTTGTCGTTGGGCTTCATTTTCAAAATGCTCATTTACATTAGTAAACTGCGCTTTTGAAAACTTGCCCGCCTAAAATAATCTAATTTTTAGAAGTCCCCAAAATTAGGAACAACAAAAAATATAATAATGTCAATAAAACAACTCATAAAAGAATTTTTACCTTTTTATAAAGATTACAGTAATAATCAGGAAGTTATTTTTGCTGAATTGCGTGTCCGTTGCCACATTTTAGACAAAGGAATACATGTTGTTCCTTTTGAAAAAGGGCATAGTTTTCCGATTTATAAACAATGTATTGAACTTCGCAATAAACTCACAGACAAACAAATTTTTGCAGATGAATCGTACAATTGGGCATGTTCGGTTATTGAACATTATGAGAAATTGCAGCGAGACAAGAACGTTGTTTTAAACAAAAGCATAGTTAATAATTATTCCGAAAAAGACAAAGAGTTTTTTTACAAAATTATCAGGTCGCGCACTTCGAGCCGCAACTATATCAACAAAAAAGTTCCCGACGAACTTTGGACTGAAATGATTGATATTGCCAATGATGCGCCAAGCGGTTGTTGTCGCTATTCAAGTCGCTATTATGTAGAAAGTGATGAAAAAACAATATTTAAACTATTGCCAAACATTGCGGGTGCAACGGCTTATAGTGATAAAATCCCGCATTTAATATGCGTTACGGCAGACACAAGACTGTATTGTATTAAAGACGCCAGTTTTTTGCCAACAATAGACACAACATTGACAATTCAAAACTTTCTGCTTGCCTGTACCATAAACAATATATATACAGCGCCTTTGAATTGGCAGCACGCAACAGAAAAACAGAATAAAGCAGTAAGGCAAATTTTAAATATACCTAATTATGAACAAATAATATTATTTATCAGTGCAGGATATTCCGATATAGTACCCGAAAAGCCGATACGATTGAATGTAAATTGGATAAGAAAAAAATAACAGATGTCAAGCAATACGATACTTATACTCATTGCAGCCACATTTCTGTCGAAAAGCAAGATTTTATCTTTCCAAGTATTGTTGGGAAAAAATCATAATCGAAAATGAAGCAAGATATTTGGCAAAATAGCATACTTACAGGTAATGCATTGGTTTATACACTGACAATGCTCTACTTTTGGCGCAAAAGTAAAGTGTTCAATACAAGTGTATTTCTATTGTTGTTATATACGGTTTCGGCATGGGCTGCCATACTCTACTACAATCACGAATTGTTCTTTTTTTCGAGTACGCTAAGGGATGGAAATATGTTTGGAAAAATCACAGTAGAACCGTTTGTATGGCTCTACACGGTATTGATGCTGTTTATGTATCCGTTTCTGAAAATACGAAGCGATAAAATTAGCAAAATAGTGTTGCCAAGTAAAAATCGCCTGATGATCTTTGTGCAAGTTGCAACTGTTTTGAATATACTTGGCATTTTATTGCTAATACCCGAATTGCAAAAACTGTCAGGCGAATGGATGGATATTCGTCAGGCACAAATGACAGAAGAGGGTGTTAACTATTGGTTTACCGGCACTATACTTTCTCAACTCTTTGGGTTAGGGTTGTGCCTGTGTTCAATAAATATCGTACTCTCTTTTTTTCTTTTTATGGTTAAGCCCTTTCGCAGTAAATGGAGTAGCATTTATTTCTATACTACCATTTTATTTAATGTAATGTTTAATATAACACTATCGGGCAGAGGAATGATTTTAATGATTTTTGTATATCTGTTTTGTATATTCCTGCTTTTCAAAAATTTCATTTCATCCAAAAGTCGCAAAAAAACAATGAGATGGATGCTTGTAGCAGGAATACTTGTTGTCGCGTTTTTTATTATTGTAACGCTGTCGCGCTATGGCGATATGGTAATGTTTTCGATATGGCGTTATGCAGGAGAACCAATGCTGAATTTTAACGCCGTGATGTATAACAACCTAAAAGGTACAACCGATGGCGATGCCTATTTTAACATCTTTACCAAATATTTCCACCCCGAAGAGATAGAATTCACAGGAACGGATAAGTGGCATTATATTATGGGTAAAACAGGAGTCGATGCGCACATATTCTACACTTTTGCAGGCGCTTTATGTTTCGATTTAGGGAAGATGGGCGTCTTAATTACTGCCTTATTGTTTTGCATAGCAAGTTCTATAATACTGCGCCGAGCAAACAGCAATCTGTCAGTTGGTGTTATTGTTTATTACGCTGTTATGATGTATATGTTTATTCTGGGGGTATTTTTATTTATCTTTCAAGGCGCCAATGGGAATTTTACATTAATAATGGCATTTTTAATGTTATGGTATTTAAAACCGAGCCGAAATGGAAAAAACTTTATATCAAACACACAAATATTAATCAGAAATAAAAAAGGTACAGTACAAAACCAACAATCTTTCCAAGAGAAAAATTTTACTGAAATTTGCAAACAGAAAAAGTTGCATTAAGGAGTTGAATCTATCCTTGTGTATCTTACAAAAATGAATTTATATATACAAGTAATCATTTAAAAATATGCGAACAGGAATTTTAACTTATCATGCCGCTTCGAATTTTGGAGCAAACTTGCAAATCTTATCTACTGTTAGTTTTTTGAAACACAATGGGCACAATCCGATTGTTATCAATTGGGTGCCAGCAGAATTTGAGAAATGGACAAACGGGCGGGCGCCAAAAAATCAGATTGACACACATAAATGCTTTCGTGAAAACAACTTGCCTATGACAGACATTTGCCGTAGCGATGCAAATGTTGCAGATATAATTCAACAAAATAATATTGACAATGTCTTTATCGGCAGCGATGCCTTGTGGAATTATTACCCAAAAAGTCGGAGAAAAACATTTACTGTCCATCCATTGCGTTGGGAAATTATCTCGCCCGACCATAATTATCCGAATCCGTTTTGGGGCTGTTTCAATTCGCCGTATGCTGATATTCCGCGAGTGGCTTTTTCTGTCTCGTGCCAAAACACCCCATATTATTTGGTAAAAGGGAAACTCAAAAAACAAATTGGAGAAAGTTTGTTGAGTTTTAAGCGTATTACCGTCCGCGACCGATGGACACAAGAATTGGTAGAATATTTTACAGAGGGACAAATATCTCCCGACATTACCCCTGACCCCGTATTTGCTTTCAGTCAGAATGTAGATATAATAATTACCAGGGAATACCTTCTAAATAAATACAATCTTGAGGATAACTATATTTTGTTTTCCTTTTTGCACCCCAAGTTTGATACGCAGTGGGCAAAAGAGTTTGAGATACTGTGTAAACACAATGGCTATCAGTGTGTTGCATTACCTTTCCCCGAAAAATTAGTTTCGTTTGAATTTGATGTACAAATTCAATTACCATTAGACCCGCTTGAATGGTATTATCTAATCAAGTATTCCTGTGGGTATATCGGCGAGAGAATGCACCCAATAGTCGTAAGTTTGCATAATGCAGTGCCTTTCTTTTCTTTCGACAATTACGGTGTGGAACCTCGCTCGCGTTGGCTAAAATATATTATTAAGCCAACCTTTGATGAAATACAAAAAGCAATAAAATCAAGTAAGACTTATGATATTGTTGCAAAAGCCGAATTATCAGGTAATTATTACAACTATAACAGCAACAAACTGCTACCGTCACCTGCAACTGTATTTGAAAAACTGATGAATTTTGATAGCGAAAAATGCAAACAGTTTTCCGCTTATATGTCCGATAATTATCTTAAATATATGCACCATATTTTTAATAATCAATGAAACTCGTATTTCTCTCAAATTTTGCACTCGATGCCAATGTGTCGCTGGTCAAGGAACTGAATCAGCAGTGCGATGTATATTTTATTACCGAAGCGTTATACAGGGTATATAATTATTTGGATAAAGAAAAATTATCCAAAATGCTCAGTGTTGGTACAGATGTTGAAGAATTGCAATTATTTTCCGACTTTCTTCCTCTCTCTAAAACGTTCGTAGTGCGTGGCGTACCGAACAGGCAAATTCTGAAAAAATTGTGGATTTCGTACCAAACACACCGATTAGTAAAAAAAATAAAGCCCGACATTGTGATGGTTGATTGTCAGTGGGGGCTTTCTTATATTTTTACGACTCTGCGCTATCGTAAAGTTACATTGTCTGTTGTTCATGACCCGTTCCCTCATTCAGGAGAAGGAAAATTTGTCAGTCAATTATTTCGGAATTTCTTTTTTGCACTTATTCCAAATAAACTTTTACTCAATAAAGCGCAACGACAACAATTTATTGAAGCAAACAAGCAGGATGCAAACAATACATTCTCTTCTTTTCTCAGTGTTTACACTTATCTCACTTGTTTTGCTCCAAAAGAGACTATATACGACGGTAACAATTTTAATCTGTTGTTTTTCGGACGTATTTCACCTTATAAAGGAATTAAATATTTGCTTGATGCCTTTGTCAATATTACAGAACAAAATAAAATAGAGAATATTACCCTGACTATTGCGGGTAGCGGCGATTTCAATTTCGACATTGCACCTTACGAAAAATACGGCAACATCACAATTATCAATCGCTTTGTAGAATCCGATGAATTGGCCGGACTAGTTCAAAATTCATCAGCAGTAGTTTGTCCATATACCGATGCCACACAAAGCGGCGTAGTAATGACGGCTTTTGCTTTTAAAAAACCGGTAATTGCCACTTGTACAGGTGGTTTGCCCGAAATGATTACGCACAGAGAAACAGGCTTGATTGTAGAACCTAAAAATGTGGAAGAATTGGAATCGGCAATAATAACACTGCATAATAATCCTGATTTATTGAAAACGATGGAAAAAAACATCGAAAAAGAATATTTCCACAATGGAAAACGCTCGTGGCGCGTTGCTGCACAGCGTTTTACGGATGCCTTTAACAGAATAATAACGCAGAAAAAATAATCCTATGCAAAATAAAATTTTAATATCTGTTATAATGCCTGTATATAATACAGGAAAATACATGTATGCGGCTGTGAATAGTATATTAACTCAAAGTTTACGGGATATTGAGTTGGTGCTTGTAGATGATGGAAGTACTGATGGCACCTCCGAAAAGAGTGATGTTTACTCCCAAAAAGACAGTCGAGTAGTTGTTATTCATCAAAAAAATGCTGGAATTTCCAATGCGAGAAACGCAGGGATTGATGTTGCAAAAGGAGAATACATTGCATTTTGCGACCACGATGACATGTTCTTGCCGGGATTGTTGGAAAATGCCTACTCAGTGGCTTGCCAAACGGAATCAGATGTTGTCAAGTTTTCACGCGAACAGATTTGGTTGAAAGACGAAAAAGTTATACGGGAAGCAAAATATATATATGTGGATGGTGTTTATTCAGAACAGGAAATAAAAGAAAATTTTTTCTTACTTGTCGAAAGCAGAACATTAACAGCAATATGGGATGGGATTTACAAGCGAAAACTATTACTTGATAATGAAATCCATTTTGATGAGGCATATAAATATGGTGGCGAAGATGTTGATTTTACAATGAAACTATTAAAGCATACAAACAAATTAACAGTTCTTTCAACCATATATTACAGACATTATAAAAGAATAGGGTTTTCCTCTTCCACAAAATTTGATGTAGTTAGAATTAGCAATACAACTCGTTTTTTTCAAACAATTCTTTCTACAATAAATTCTTTAGAAATAAATATCGAAGAATGTCGGATGGATTTCACTTTGTTGTTATTGAGACAGTACCTATCGCATATGTTTGTACTGTACGCAAATCCGAAATATCAAATTACTTATATGGATAGGATTAAAAATCTGGAAGCATTGTATAATGCCGATTTTATCCCCGCTTGGTTTTACAAACATAAAACTTGTACCATATTAAGAAAATCAAAGAAAATGGGTCTATTGTATTTTCTATTGAAATATAAAATGTATGGATGCTTGTTGTTGTCGTCATTAATATACTTAAAAAAAGAAAAACGAATATAATTATGACTAAAAAAATCGCCCTTGTAACCTGTTATTTCCAGCATAATTATGGCAGTCAGTTGCAGGCATTAGCCACGCAACTGGTTTTCGATAAATTGCGCGCGCCAAACGAAACTGTTTGCATAGAAGGACTTTTGCCTGAAATAAACCGCAACAAATATCGCTATTTTCTCCGCCGCATTTTCGATATAAATACGGTTAAAGACAAATTTGCGACCGTGAAAAAGTTGTTGGCAGCCCGAACAAAAGGCGAAACTTACCGCAAAAATATGGCAGTGCGCCACCACATGTTCGAGCATTTCAGCCACAACATGTTTCATCTTTCGCAGCAATACAACTCGAAAACCGAACTCTCGTGCAATGCCTACAACTATGCCGCTTTTGTCGCAGGAAGCGACCAACTTTGGTTGCCTTCAAATATCGAAGCCGATTATTATACGCTCAATTTTGTGCCTGACGATGTTCCAAAAATGTCGTTTTCAACAAGTTTCGGCATCGAGAAATTGCCAAAACGGCAGGCGAAAAAAGCCGCCGCATTTCTCAAACGGCTCGATTTCTGTTCGGTGCGCGAACAAAGCGGGCAAAAACAGATAAAAGAACTGACCGGGCGGCACGTCCCTGTAACTTGCGACCCTGTAATGCTTCTGACGGCTAAAGAATGGAATAAAATAGCCAAATCCGAAAAAAAAACAGACAACAAATATCTGTTTTGTTATTTTCTGGGCAACAACCCCGAACAAAGAGATTTTGTGAAAAAAGTGAAAAAAAAAACAGGCCTCACAATTGTGCAACTGCCACATAACGACGAATATATTGCAAGCGACGAAGGCTTTGCCGACATTGCGCCCTACGATGTCGGACCTGCCGAATTTATT
Source organism: Prevotellaceae bacterium (assembly GCA_031271005.1). Lineage (GTDB taxonomy): Bacteria > Bacteroidota > Bacteroidia > Bacteroidales > Paludibacteraceae > WRGS01. The sequence continues at coordinate 8,669 of JAISWT010000017.1, forward strand.
TCTCTCATTCGCGATGCTGAATTTGTTTTTACCGATTCGTTTCATTGCACAGTATTTTCACTACTTTTTGAAAAAATGTTTTTTACTTTCAAACGATACAAGTCCGACAGTAAAGTTTCAACTAATGGACGGTTATATTCATTGATGTTGTCAGTAAATTTGGAAAATCGACTGCTGTCAAATGACGCATCGGTTGACAAATGTTTGGAAATGGAAATTGACTACCCGCAAGTTCTCAGCAAATTAAATGATTTGCGACAGTTTACGAAAAAATATTTGTGCGACGCATTAACAAAAATTGGAATACAATATGATACAAATTATCAATAAAAAAGAATAGGGGATTTCTAAAAATTAGATTATTTTAGGCGGACTTTAAACAGTTATTAGAATTTAGAGTTTAGTTATTAGAGTTTAGAGTTTAGACAAGAGGCGTTGTAGAGACGCCCAAATTGGGCGTCTTTACGTTATAAAACAATGTAAAAATAATTCTCAATTCTCAATTCTCAATTATTAGAGTTTAGTTATTAGAGTTTAGTTATTAGAGTTTAGATAAATATCAATTCGTAATTGCTATCTGCTAATTGCTAATTGCTAATTGCTAATTAATTTAACGACAAATAAGCAATTTTTAGGAGTTCCCAATATTGAAAAAGATAAAAAGAGCAGTCAAAATTCTAATTGGCAACAGGGAAATAAAACGGTAAAAATTTTGTCCTTGCGTCTGTAAATTTTTCAGGATATTTTTATTCGTTTGCATCTAATTGAGGATTTTATGCTAACTTTGCAATTAACTTTGAGATTTTGTTTCATATTACAGTTAATCGAAGATCATCCATAAAAGACGCAAAATTTTATTGCCATTTGCAATTTTTTTATGATATAAATTATTGATAATAAGTGAGATATTAGCATTTTTTTGAAAAAATGTCATAACAAAAAAATTAAACATAATAAAACAAAGCAGGGCTAACGCTCTTGTTCTCTCAAATCCGAAATCTACCAGTTTCAGTCAGTTGGGAATAAGTTTGCGAGGGTTCGCGCCGAAAGGCGTGAACTGTGTGTAACTTATTGACTGACGAGGTTTTGGTAGAGCCGGGATTTGAAATAAGAACGAAATTTGACAGTTCACGCTTTTTTTATAACCCTTTCAGTGATGAATAACAACAAATTACACATAGGCGAACTGATTCGTGCAAAACTCGACGAAAACGGACAAAAAGTATCGTGGCTTGCTGAAAAGGTCTTTTGCAGCCGCAGCAATTTCTACCGCATTCTCGAAAAAGACGAAATAAACCTCAACCTGCTCTGGCGCATTTCTTGCGTACTGCACTTCGACTTTTTTGCCTGCATTTCCGACAAATTTAAAGCCGACGAAGCAGAGCAAAAACAGCAGTAGCATTTTATCTGCAAAAACGTATCTTTTTTGCAACATTAAAATCCTAAAAATACAACAGTTTGACGTATTTTACGCAACAAAAATATTATATTAAAACTTTATTTCATCGTATTTTTGCAAAAAGTAAAAAACATGATGAAAATAATGCACATAGGGCAGCGCATAGGCGGTTTGGATATATATATCAAAAACGTGATAGAATATGCTGACGCCAACTTTTTCGATTTTGTAGTAGTACAGGGGAAAAAAGACAAGACCGAGCCGATTTCCAAAAACGGAAAACTGATAAAAACATACGCCGTAGATATGTACCGCAGCATTGGCATAAAAGATATTGCCTGCCTGCTTCAAATTCTGAAAATTGTAAGACGCGAACAGCCGGCGCTTATTCATTGCCACAGCGCAAAAGGCGGCATAATGGGGCGCACAGCAGGATTGCTTACCCGAACAAAAACACTCTACACGCCGCACGCATACTCATTCCTGTCAACAAGAAGCCGACTCAAACGAACCGTATATATCTTTCTGGAAAAACTCACGAAATTTAACGCCTCGCAACTGGCCTGTTCCAATTCCGAACAGGTGATAGGCGAACAACTCATCGGCTATAAAAAAGAAAAATCATTCGTGTGGACCAATGCAGTACCCGATATTTCAAAGTTATTAAAAAATGTGTAGTCAAATGAACAACAATCGCTACGTCTGCTGTATCGGACGACCGTCTTATCAAAAAAACACGTTTTTTTTAGTGGACGTGGTTGAAAAAGTGATATCAAGTATTCCCGATTTTAAATTTCACCTCTTGGGCGTGGGTTTTTACTCGCCCGAAAAAGATATTTTGCTCGACAAAATTGAGAAAAAATCGCTGCAAAACCACATTCATCTTATCCCGTGGCTCTCGCACCCGGAAACATTGAAATATTTGCAAAATTCGTTGTTTTACGTCAACACAGCGCTCTACGAAGGCTTGCCACTTTCGGTTATTGAGGCAATGTCGCTCGGTAAGGCAGTTGTCGTCTCAAAGGTAGCGGGCAATATTGACTGCGTTGCCAACGGCGAAAACGGCTTTGTGCTGGAACTGGACAGCCGCCTGTTCGCCGAAAAAATAGTAGAACTTTACCGCAACGAAGATTTGCGAACCCGCTTCGGAAAACGTAGCAGAGCAATGTTTGAACAAAACTTTTTAATCACAAAGCGAATTGCAGAACTCGAAAACATTTACCGCGAAAAATAATTTTGCATAACGCAAACGAGAAACGATTTTATTCTTTGTGCCCTTTGTGGTGAAAAAATTAACCGCAAAGGACACAAGATTTATCCCGCCAAAGCGGGAGGTTGCACCAAGTTCACAATTCCGTGATTCATTTTTTTTCACTCTTGATTCGTACTTATTCACTGTCAGTTAACTGCTGTATCTTTATACTCCCGACAGAAATTGTTTGTGTGGGAATCCAATTTTTGCTGTTAATGAAAAAAAAAATTAATTTTGCAAAAAAATAACAAATCTTATGCACTATCAGCACGAACATCCTGAGAACGCCGATGAATACAAGGGACTTTCCGTAAGCAAAGGAATTTCAAATGCGCCTATTATTAACCCTTATTTGAAAAAGATGAGGAAAAAGCCGTTACTTTCCGTTAATGACTACGTTAGTGGCATTGTGCGCGGCGACATTTCTGTGCTTGGTCAGGCGGTAACGCTGATTGAAAGTTCGTTGCCTGCACATCAGGCGGTTGCGCAGCGCGTGATAGAAAAATGTTTGCCGCTCACGGGCAGGTCTGTCCGTCTGGGCATCACGGGCGTACCCGGCGCGGGCAAGAGTACGTTTATCGAAGCCTTGGGGATGTATCTTGTCCGCGCGGGCAGGAAACTTGCCGTGCTTGCCGTTGACCCTTCGAGCGAGCGCACCAAAGGCAGTATTCTTGGCGATAAGACCCGAATGGAGGAACTGTCGGCGGCAGCAAACGCCTTTATCAGACCGTCGCCGGCAGCGGGCTCGCTGGGCGGAGTGGCACGCAAAACCCGCGAAACGATTGCGCTCTGTGAAGCGGCCGGCTTCGATACCGTCTTTGTCGAAACAGTTGGCGTGGGGCAAAGCGAAACAGCAGTACATTCGATGGTCGATTTTTTCCTGCTTATTCAACTTGCAGGTACGGGAGACGAATTGCAGGGAATCAAACGCGGAATTATGGAGATGGCAGACGGAATAGTGATTAATAAGGCAGACGGCGCAAACCTGCAAAAAAGCAAAGTGGCGCAAAGTTTGTTCAAGAATGCGCTCCACCTGTTCCCCGAAGCCGAATCGCACTGGACAACAGAGGTATTGATGTGTTCTTCAACAGAAAAAACAGGCATTGTAGAAGTGTGGAATATGGTGGAGCGTTATGTGGATTTTGTCGGGAAAAACAGATACTTTGATTACAAACGTAACACTCAGTCGAAATACTGGATGTATGAAACTGTCAACGAGCAGTTGCAAAACAGTTTTTACAACAACCCCAAAATTAAAGAATTGCTGAATAAAACAGAAAGCGAAGTCCTCTCACACAAAATCTCGTCTTTTGCAGGAGCGCAAAAACTGCTGGACAAGTATTTCAGGAGTAAAACTCTCTAACGGGAACTCCTAAAAATTAGATTATTTTAGGCGGACAAGTTTTCAAAAGCGCAGTTTACTAATGTAAATGAGCATTTTGAAAATGAAGTCCAACGACAAATAAGCAATTTTTAGGAGCGC
>JAISWT010000189.1 GCA_031271005.1 Prevotellaceae bacterium
ACGAAAAGCGCGGCGTAGCATCGCATGTCCCCATTTGGACAATGGAGAACTGCATTCAGTGCAATCAATGTGCATACGTTTGCCCTCACGCTGCAATTCGACCCTTTGTTTTAAATAAAAACGAAAAGGAAAATGCCCCTGCCGACTATAATACTCTGGAAATGAAAGTACCAAAGGAAATGGCAGGAATGAATTACCGCATTCAGGTTAATGTGCTCGATTGCCTGGGTTGCGACAACTGCGTAGATATTTGCCCCGGAAATAAACAGGGCAAAGCATTGGAAATGGCGCCAATAGAAACGCAATATGACAATCAGAAAAATTGGGATTATTCGGTTAAAAACGTTGAGTCGAAACAAAATCTGGTAGATATAAGTTCAAATGTTAAAAATTCCCAATTCGCAACGCCTCTGTTTGAATTTTCGGGCGCGTGTAGCGGTTGCGGCGAAACGCCCTACATCAAACTGCTCACACAACTTTTTGGCGACCGCCAGATGGTGGCAAATGCAACAGGCTGTACATCAATCTATTCAGGCTCAGCGCCGTCAACGCCCTACGCCAAAAACGAGGCAGGCAGAGGTCCCGCATGGGCAAATTCGCTGTTTGAGGACAACGCCGAATATGGATTAGGAATGCAAATTGCCACCGAAAAAATGCGCGAGCGTGTTGTGGCGAAAACCAACGAACTTTTGGCTATAGAATGGACACACGAAAAAGTAAAAACTGCAGCGCAGGCGTGGCTCGACAATATGAACGACACGGGCGCAGCAGGCAGAAAAGCAGCCGACGAGTACGCAGAGGCATTAGAATGGGGCGTTGCTACGGTGGACGAATTAATAGAATATTATTGCAAAGCCGATTTGAACAACGACCAGAACGTCAAAACATTAGATGAAGTTATTGCTTATTTTGAAAAAAATAACCCTGCTTACGAACATCTGCCTTTGATAAAAGAGTTAAAAGCGTCAGGCGCCGACAGTTGCCCCTGCCCCGCCTGCACGCTTTGCAAAGAACTTTACGAGTTGAAACATTATTTTGTAAAACGCTCGCAATGGATTATCGGCGGCGACGGCTGGGCTTACGACATCGGGTTCGGCGGGCTTGACCACGTCCTTGCCTCCGGCAGAGATGTGAATGTACTGGTGGTGGACACCGAAGTATATTCCAATACAGGCGGTCAGTCCTCAAAATCAACGCCTGCGGGCGCTGTGGCGAAATTTGCGGCAGCAGGCAAGCGCATTCGCAAAAAGGATTTGGGAATGATTGCAACAACTTACGGCTATGTTTACGTGGCTCAAATAGCAATGAACGCTAATCAGGCGCAAACACTCAAAGCGTTGCGCGAGGCAGAAAGTTATGACGGACCGTCAATCGTTATTGCCTACGCGCCTTGTATTGCTCACGGATTGCGCGGCGGAATGGGCAAAGCGCAGGCAGAAGAAAAACTCGCCGTAGAGTGCGGATACTGGCACCTGTGGCGCTACGACCCGCGCCGAGAAACAGAAGGTAAAAACCCATTCCAACTCGACAGCAAAGAGCCGCAGTGGGACAAGTTCCAAGACTTCCTAAAAGGAGAAATTCGCTTCTCTTCGCTCGCTAAACAGTTGCCCGACCTGGCGCGCGAACTCTTCAACGCAACAGAAGAAAATGCGAAATGGAGGTACGAAGGGTATAAAAAGAGAGCGGAATAGTTGTTAGTGGTTAATTGTTAGTGGATAGTAAAAGACTTTTAATTCTTAATTCTCAATTCTCAATTCTCAATTCTTAATTGTATTTTCTGACAACTAATAACTGAAAGGACAGTTTTAGTTTGTTATTTTAAAAAAAATAAAAATAAAATTACAAAAATGATTTTGTAAAAAAATACTTTCTCAATATTGACATTTTGTTATTAAAGTACGCAAAAAAACATGTATTTTTGCAATCTATAATAACAAAATAATAGTATGAGCAAGAAAAATTCAGTATTATTACTCTTTACAGGCGGCACTATAAGTATGGCTGAAGATGCGTCAACAGGCGCTTTACGTCCGATAAATTTTGAACGCCTGCAGGAATTGCTTCCCGAACTCAAGCAAACAGGTGTGAATATTAAGAGTGTTCCGTTTCGTCCTCTGATAGACTCTTCGGATGTTGGTCCTGAGATATGGGAGAAAATTGCACGCCTTATTGCCACGCATTACGATGAATTTGATGGCTTTGTGGTGCTTCACGGTACAGATACTATGGCTTATACGGCTTCGGCGCTGAGTTTTATGTTTGAGAACCTTACCAAACCGATTATTCTCACCGGCTCTCAACTGCCTGTTGGAATGATGCGTACCGATGCGAAGGAAAATTTATTGACCGCTATTGAAATTGCCTGCGCAAAAGATGAATCAGGCGCTTCGATAGCGCCTGAGGTGTGCGTGTTCTTTGAAGACGAACTTTATCGCGGCAACCGCACTACAAAGAAGAACGCCGAGCATTTCAGCGCGTTCAGTTCATATAACTACCCGCCGCTTGCCAAAGCCGGAGTACATCTGAAATATTTTACATCAAATATTCGCTACCCGCACAAAGCCGACAAACTGCGTGTGCGCACCAAAACTAACAGCAATATTGCCATTCTCAAAATGTTTCCCGGAATTACGGAAAATGCGGTGCGTGCAGTCCTGGATATGCCCGACCTCAAGGCTGTAGTCCTCGAAAGTTTCGGGTCGGGCAACGTGCCGCAAAGGTCGTGGCTTGGCAAAGCGTTGAAACAAGCCGTGCGAAAAGGAATTTTGATTGTCAATAAAACTCAGTGCAGCACCGGTTCGGTGGAAATGGGGCGTTATGCAACGAGTCTGAACCTCGTTAATACTGGGGTGATTAGCGCCTACGACTGCACCACAGAGGCAATAGTTACCAAATTGATGTACCTTTTGGGAGAGCATACATCAACAGCAGAGGTGAAAAAACTGCTGCAAATTGACATCGCCGGTGAGATGACCATAACGGAATGAAGCGCTTTATTCAAAGGACTTTAAATTCATATCCTTCTGTTTTCCAGAATCTTATTGCCGCAGGCAAAGCGGCGAGTACGTTTTTTTGAGCCTTCATAGAATCGTGAAAAACAACGATTGAGCCGTTGCGGGAATATTTTTTCACATTGCTCAACACTGCCGCCGGCGACAGCGTCCTATCATAGTCGCAAGTAATTATGTCCCACATAATTATCCGAAAATTTTGGCGAACTGCCCGTATTTGCCGCCACGTGATTTGCCCATGTGGAGGACGAAACAGCGGACTCTGGATAAGTTTATCGGCTTTTTTTATATTCTCCAAATAATTTTCCGTTCGAGTTCTGAAACCTTTCAAATGGTTAAATGTGTGATTGCCAACACTGTGCCCCTGACGTTTTATTTCAGCAAAAAGTTCAGGATATTTTTCTACATTTTGTCCAACGCAGAAAAACGTAGCACGCACCCCTTCGGCTGCGAGTAAGGCAAGCACCTGCGCTGTGATGTGCGGCACAGGTCCGTCATCGAAAGTCAGATAAACAGACTTCGCCTCGCTTGGTTTGCGCCAAAGCAGGTCTTTCCCAAAAATAAAACGTAAACAGGCGGGAAACTGCATTTTTATATTTAATTTTAATTTATTAAACTTTCGCAAGTTGTTTTTAACCTGATTGCGAAAGGGATTTCAAATTTAGTATATTTGTAAGTTCTTGATTATCAGATGTTATGTGAAACATCAAAACATCAAGTTCGATTGCAAAAA
>JAISWT010000226.1 GCA_031271005.1 Prevotellaceae bacterium
CCAACGGTTAAAATAGGATACGAGTTGCAGGAAATAGGCTCGCCCAATTTGACCGATATTTTAAAATATTTTGTGAAAAAACACGGATTGAAATAAATTTGTTGAAAATTAACTGTTAAAAAAATGCAGGGGTGGAATTGCTCGCCCCTGCATTTTTTGTATAATCGTATGAATTTTGATTTTCTTATTATTCTTCGTAATAAAACGAATGGACATTTTATTCATCATTATTTTCCGGTTAAATCTTCCAGCGCCTGCAAAACTGCTTTCCACATCCTATAAATTAAAACTTTAAAAGTTATTTTATGCTTAAAGGCAGGTTCTAACCGAACTTTTCAACCTGCGGAGTCGCATTATTTACACAAAACTATTGAAATTTACACAAAACTATTGAAAAAAAATAAAAATAATCAAAAAATGTATTTTGAATTAAAGAAAAAACATTAACTTTGCGGAACTAATTTGAATAAAATCTATTGAACATTTTAAGAACCGATTAAATAAAAACAAATTTTTACAATAATTTTTATCTTTTATTATATCGAAAAATATTTTTTTTAATTAAAAACGAAAAAAATTTTGCTGTTTGAAAAAATTTATTTTTCTTTGTAGCGCCAAAAAAAGTGTTTTAGTGCGGCTTTTTAAATCATATTTTTTAAAGTCATTTTTGCGCAAAATTTTTAACGACATAAACATAATAAATTTATATAAAAGATTTAAAGTAAAAGGAATATGAAAAGAGTTAAATTAGGTATTGCAGCATTGGCGCTGTTTTGTGCCGGTGCTTTGACAGCCCAAACAACTTCGAATCCGTGGTTGATTGGGATTGGTGCGCACGCCGAAAATCACGAGGCGGTAAAAGCAGGTTTTGGTAAATCGTTGTCGAATTTCAAAGGAGCATTCACTTTCAAAGATTATGAAATTTCGCCACCGTGGACAAAACTTACCGTTGCCCGCAACTTGAACAAATTGCTGGTACTCGACTGGCAAACCTCCATTGGAAACGTCTCGAACAACCGCATTGGTATGGACGACAAATTTTTCCTGATGACAGGTCTCGGTTTGCAATTCAAAATTGCAGGATTGTGGAACGAAAACTCGTGGTTCGACCCATACATCCGTCTTGGCGCAAGTTATCTGCGGCACGATTACAGTGGAGTTGCATTCCCGCTCACCGACAATCAGGGACAGTACCTCGAAGCGTACAGTGGCAAAGATGCAAGCCCTGTAAATCACTTCATGGTGCCGGGCGGCATTGGCGCAAACTTCTGGTTCACAGAAAATTTGGGGCTGAACTTACAGGGTGACTATGTACCTTCGCCCATGGATGACAGCGATGTATCAAACTTCTGGCAGGCTTCGGCATCTTTACTGATTCGCTTTGGCAGCAAAGACACTGACGGCGACGGCATTGTTGACAGAAAAGACCGTTGCCCGGATGTGGCAGGTCCAAAAGAAAATGGCGGCTGCCCGTGGGAAGACACTGACGGAGACGGAGTGCTCGACAAAGATGACAATTGTCCTGATGTAGCAGGTCCGGTAGAAAACGGCGGCTGCCCATGGCCCGACACCGACGGAGACGGAGTGAATGACCAATACGACAAATGTCCTGACGTTGCAGGTCCAAAAGAAAATGACGGTTGCCCATGGCCCGACACTGACGGAGACGGAGTGCTTGACAAAGACGACCGCTGTCCCAATGTAGCAGGTCCGAAAGAAAACAAAGGTTGCCCGTGGCCCGACAGCGACGGAGACGGAGTGCTTGACAAAGACGACAAATGCCCCAACCAGTTCGGCTTGAAAGAATACAACGGCTGCCCGAAACCTAAAGCAGTGGAAGTAACGGAAACTTTCAAAGAAAAGAACCTCCTGTTTGACCTGGGCAAAACAACAATCCGTCCAAGTTCATCAGTTGCGCTTGACGAGGCTGCACGTATTATGAAATCAGCGCCTTCCGAAAAATTCCTCGTTGTAGGTCATACCGACAAAAAAGGTAGCGATGCCTCCAACCTGAAACTTTCGCAGGGTCGTGCCGCATCAGTTGTTGCTGCGCTCGAAAAACGCGGAGTTAGTCCCACACAATTGAAGTCCATCGGCGTAGGCGAATCGGAAGCAGAAGTACCCGAAACTGCAACTGACGCTGAACGTCAGCAAGACCGTAAAGTAGTGGTTAAATCGCTCACCGACGAAGAATGGGAACAATACAGCAAATCGGACGTGAAAAAAACTACAAAGAAATAAATAAGTTATATTGATGTAGTTATAAAAAGTTTAATAAAAAAAGTGCAGCGTTTGCAAACGTTGCACTTTTTTTATTGTAACGTAATTGTTTTTCATTTGGAGCGTTTGGAGAACTCGCGTTTTTCATGTAATTTTGCAAAAATTATAGAGTAATGAAAAAAACAGTTCTCATTTCAATTTTCACATTGTTTTTGTGTGTCGGCAGCGTTTCGGCGCAATTAGGTATTAATGGAGGCTATTCGCTGGCGTCTTTCAACTACACCGATTTTGGCGGGAAACGCGGCATGGGTGGCTTTATGGCAGGCATCAGTTACGATTTTCACATCCAAAATGAGTGGTACATTTATACCGGGCTTAATTACAGCCAGTTCAGGAGTACCGACAAACAGGTTGGCGCCATTTATTCCAAAACTCTTACCTATCAACACGGACTTATAGAACTGCCTGTCAGGGCTACTTTTGTTATGGAAGTAATAGATGACCTGAAGTTGTTTGTTGCCGCAGGACCAAAACTTTCGTACGCTATTTTGGGCAGGAAAACCGAAAAAAACGTTGAAGGCGAAACCACAACCAATATTTACGGGAAAAAAGATATTTCGCCATTCAATTTGATGGCAGGCTTTAATATGGGTGCGCAATACACACATTATCGCCTCCAACTTGGCTACGATTGGGGAATATTAAACCAGTATAGTGGCGTAGAAAATGATAAAGTTGCCAAACGAGCAGGATTTTATATATCATTGGGCTATATATTCTGACAAAATTCGGGCAACACATCAAAGAATAGGAAACACAATCACTACACAATAACTTTTTACAAATATCACTTCCTCTGTTTCATCAAAAGGAGACGGTAAAATATAAACATGGAAAAAATCATTGCTCCGTCAATACTTGCTGCCGATTTCAGCAACTTGCAGTCTGTTTGCCAAATGCTCAACCGCTCACGTGCGGAGTGGGTGCATATTGACGTAATGGACGGTGTGTTTGTGCCTAATATCTCTTTCGGCTTTCCCGTTTTAGAAGCGATAAAACGGCACTGTGTCAAAACCTTAGATGTTCATTTGATGATTCGCAATCCCGAAAAGTACATTCAGCGTTTCCGCGATGCCGGTGCAGACATAATTACCTTCCATCTCGAAACCGTTGATAATCCGCAGAATACTATTGATTTAATCCGTAAAAGCGGCGCGAAAGTCGGCGTAACAATCAATCCGAATGTGCCTGTGGCTGCGCTTACGCCTGTTGTCAAGCAAGTTGATATGGCGCTGTTGATGTCGGTTTTTGCCGGCTTTGGCGGGCAAAAGTTTATCCCCGAAACCTTTGAGCGCGTAAAAGAGTTGCAGCAGATTGGCAGCCTGCAAGATGCAAAATTTTTAATAGAAATTGACGGCGGTATCTGTTTAGACAACGCGCACGCGCTTTTCGATGCAGGTGCAAATATTCTTGTTGCAGGCAACTGCATTTTTCACTCGTCAGACCCGACAAAAACCATTGACCAACTGCTGAACTGCAAAGAATAAAGAGCAAGACAAGTCAAAGCGCGAAGGCGCGAAAGGAATATGCAAGACTTGTCCCGCCAAAGCGGGAGACAAAATCAAAATTCTGAAAACTGAAAACTTTTTTACGTTTTTGTGGGCTAAATCTTTTTTTGTAAAGAAAAAAAATCGTATCTTTGCGGGCTCAAAGGACTTTGTCAATTTAGAAAAAACGGGGTTGTTTGGCTTAGACAGCAGGTAGAGGCTGTATGTAAGCACGCAGTGCGTTGTCGGATAGCACTTTAATCATAGACGGCAAACAATTAACTGGCGAACATAACTACGCTCTCGCTGCCTAAACTGAAGTTTAGTAAGTCAGGCTTAATTCGGGTGCAGGGCATCTGAACGAGACGTCTCCCAAACGCCGTGGCATCGAGGCAGTTTGATACGGAGGCGCAGCAAAATCGGTGATAGTCGGAAGTTGCCTCAAATTTCCGATGAAATTTTAGAGGATAAGGCGCAGGCTGGTATCTTCGGTCTTGCCGGCGCACGAAAAATTAAGCGAAGATAAGCGTGTAGAAAGCATATCGTTTCCTTGTTTGGACGAGGGTTCGACTCCCTCCAACTCCACTCCCCCATTCAAAAGATGCTGATAATCAATAGATTATCGGCATCTTGCAATTTTAAAAATACACATTTGTTTTTGTGGGCTTTGCGGTGAAAAAATTTTTACCGCAAAGAGCGCAAGGGAATAAAGTTGTCAGTTGTCAGAAAATACAATTAAGAATTAAAAGTTTTTTGTTATCCACTAACCATTAACCACTATTAATCTTTTGTCCGCGAATTTAGCTAACGCTGATTTCCAATTCGCGAATTTGCACAAATTATTTTTTTTGTTTTAACTATTACACAGAGTGACACGGAGAAATCACAGAGAGACACAAAGATTTTTTACAAAAAAACTCCCGTCAAAACGGGAGAAAGACCTGTTAGGTTTTAAAAACCTGACAGGTCTAAAAGATAAATGAACTGAAAACCCTTTCGTTTCAAACAATAAAGATTGAACCAACGATTAAAAGTTTTCAGGGTGTAACATTGGCGGGTATACTCCGCGTTCTATATAATTGGCCCCATACATAAAAAATCCACTTATAATAAAAGTAGACCCTACGGGTAGTTCCTCATTTGAACTGGATGAATAAATATTCATTATACCATAAGTATTAGTCGCATCTGCAGTGAGCAAGATATATAAGTAACGAAAGGGCTGATTCTCCGGAACAGTATTGTAAGTTATATATCGGTAGCTACCTATATATGGCATCGCAATAAGTGCGTTATTAGTGGGACGACAATTACTGTTGAAAATAATCGGCAGTGTATTCCGTACTCTGATGCGGAACTGTATCATTTTGCCGTATCTTTGTGCTGCCTGCTCTATCATTTGCCAGCCCGGACATATTGTAAACAGGCTGTCAATTTCTACATAAGGCATATTTGCCAGCAGTTCATGTTGGGACATCCACGTTCCTGCGCCGTTTTC
>JAISWT010000241.1 GCA_031271005.1 Prevotellaceae bacterium
AGTTTTGATTTTGCAAAATTCACTATTAATTATTAATAGTGAGCAAACTTCATTAACTCTTGAATACTGAATACTGACAACTATATTTTACAGGAAAAATCAAATGTTAAAAATGTTAACGGGGGGGGTAATTTCGACATTTCTTTTGCTCGTAAACAACTCACTCTCCGAACCGAAGAATATTGAAATTTTTGCCGAAAATGTAGCGCATTTCACGCACGGAATGATGACCGTAATGTTCATTCTATTCGCGCTTAGTATAAATACACAAAGGCATAGAAGCCGCTTGTTGCAGTTTTTGTTCCGGACAACGCTTTTATGGCTCTTTTTAGAAGTCCAAGATATATGCAGCCTTATCATAAACAGATTTTGGGGGAATAATATTTTTGCCACAATCAACCTCTGCATCAACACATTGCGCATTCCTGCCACTTTTGCAGTTCTGTTTGCGGTTTTTTCGCCCGAATGGATAAAAAAGTTGCTGCCCGTTGTTTTCATACCTTTTGCAATACTGATTGCCGCCTTCACCGTTTTTCAGAACATTCACATTTACCGCCTTTTGGTGGCGTCTGCCGCTTTGGTTAGCATTGCAGCGCTGTTTTACGTTCTTCGTGCAAGCTGCCTTTACAATAAATACAGGAAAACCAACTGTGCCAACTCCGAGTACAATTCGGTGCAATGGCTGTTGCGTTTTGTTGCTATGCTCTGTGTAGCGCTTGCTGTTTGGGTTGCAACAAAGTTGAAATCTGCACGCTGGGACGATGCTATCTCCTATTCGCTGATGCTTGCAATGTGGATATTTTTCTATTTCAAAGTAAATAAACATGCGTTTGTTGAAATTCCTGTTTTGCTCAACCCGTGTAAAACGCTGACCGCGCACAGAAAATGTCTGCAAAAAAAAGAGGCTGAAACAAACAGGGATTTTGCCGAAAAGTTGCACAAAAAGATGCACGTTGAGCAACTGTATCTCAACCCCAACCTGCGAATCAGAGATTTGGCGGCGGCGTTGGCAACCAACCGCACCTATCTGTCCGCTTATCTGAACAACATACTGCAAACCTCGTTCTACGACTATGTAAATGCCTTGCGCGTAGAAAAGGCTTGCTGCCTGCTAATTGAGGAACGGCAAAAATCGCTCGAAGAAGTAGCCGAAATGTGCGGATTCGGCTCACTGTCCACATTCCGCCGCTCATTCCAAAAAATAAAAAAACAGACCCCAAATGAATGGAGAATCGAAATTTAAACGCATTTAAGCAGCCGGAACAGAAAACAAAACGCATATTGAACCTTTGATGCTCGGTTTCAGTACCGTTTGCATCCGATTTGACAAACTGACACACAAATTTTGCGACTTTGATTGTGCAAAATTTATGTAACTCAACTAACTTTGTTTCTCCAAAATCTTAAGTCTAATTATTTATTTTTTCTACATGCTTTATGAAAAATAAGATAAATATATTTTCAATTTTATTGCCTACAGTGTTGCTTTTGTGGGCGTGCAACACAGAGAGCCCCAATAACCCCAATAACCCCCAAAAACCACCCTTAATGGAAATCACAAAAGGCATTAAATATAATGAACTGCTGGAAAATCTGACAGCAAACGGCTACGCAATTGCCCGGACCACCGACAGTACCATTGTGTTCAAAGGCGAAAATCTGAACGGCATTTATCCGGTGGCTGATTTTTTGACCGAATATATTAAAGAGGCGTCAAAACAGGTAACTTTTCTTTTTGACCATAACGGCGGGCTCCACTCCATAAAAATTGAAGGAGAGGCAGACGAAAACAAACTGACCGAACAAAGCGTAGCCTCGCCAACAAAATCAACAAAATCGTTTGGGCTAAGCAATTTCGATGGCTTTATGGAAGATGCAAAAACCTTTGTAAAAGAAGAGTACGAGTCGATGCACATACACGGATTGCAGTACAGTTGCGGCTTTGCACCAGCAAGCACTTGCCGCAACCGCACGACCAACGAAATCATCGGCGACTACCTTATCAAACGTATCGCGAGTAACCATCTTAATGTTTATCCGGCCGTGTGGTGGGCAACACCGGAAAGCGGAAGCAGCAGTAGCATAAAAAGCGGAATTATTTTATGGGCGCTGCTTGTACCCGACAACAATCCTCAAGTAAGTAACGTACACAATGAAATAATACTTGATTTTGAATGTATGATTTGGGATTTCGTTGACACAATGGTAGAATCAATCTGTTATTAAATTAGTAATTAGTAATTAGCAATTAGTAATTAGCAATTTATTGAATTTTGATTTTAAATTGTATTTTCTTAAAACACTAATAAATTATTTTTTAATTATGAAAACTTTAAATCTAAAAAAAGTAGCCGTTGTTGCCCTTATCGCAGCGCTGGCTTCCTGTGGCGGCGGTTCAGGCAGCAAGTTACCCGCCAACGAAGTATTGGGCAATGTGCCTTCGATAGTGCATCAATATGCACAGCGCGACTCGGTAATTGAAGCCGAAGAGGATGCCGCAATGAGTAAACTGAACCCTGCAAGCGAAGCCGATTGGAAGAAGGCAGCCAAAATTGCCGAAGATTTCAAGGCACGCCAAAAGGAACTTGACATGCAGTACGAAGAGGCTCTCGCACAGGAACAGGCGCTTATCGTGGGCAAAGATGTCCCTGTTGAAACCGAAGACGGCACGGGATACGAAGTAACAGGTGCAAAAATTGTGGAGTTGCAAAAAAGTCAGATTGTTGTGGAGTTTGAGTTGAAAATAACTGACATTGCCGCAGCAACCATCACCGGCTTCAGCAAACCGCAGATTGTTGTTTTTTCGCAGGAAATAGACAAAAACGGAAACCAAATTGGCAGAAATTCAGCATTTTACATTGATATTACGTCAAAAGAAAACGGCGTAACGGCAAAAGGAAAATCTTATATGCAAATTACAAGACACGACGCCCGACAAATGGTGGATTTTGCCAAAATAAAATTTGTAAAAAACAAATAATCAAAAATTTAACTTTTAATTCATAAATATTATGACAAAAAAAATTGTACTGTTTTTGGCTCTGGCAATGTTTGCCTCAGCAAGCATTACGGCTCAAAACAGCGACTCCGCTCCTGAGCAGAAAAAAGAAACGAAGGAGAAGAAGAAATCAAAATTCGGCTCGTTTATCAAACGAGCCGGCGAAGCGGCAACGGGCATCAATATGTCCAGTGAAACCTTCGTTGTGATGAACCTTGAGGCAAAACAACTGATTGAAATGGATGTTGCCTCCTGCATCGGCGACAGCAAATCGCAAACTGTGATTCTCACCCTCACGGTGAAAGCAAAAAAGAACGGGGTGAAAACCGCTCTGGGCAAATCCTGCGGCAATGGCAACCAAGAGTGCGTAAGCGGCTATGACACCAAAGGAAACAGTTACGAAGGACAGGAAATTGGAAAATATTCGGAAATAAGCGGCTCAAAAGAAAACCCGGCAGGTATTCCGGTGCAGTATCAGTTCGGATTTACTGCCATACCATCAACACTCAAAAACATTGAGGTAGTTATGGTAGAATTTTATATTTATGCTGACAAAAACATCGGTTCAAACATGTCGAAAGTAGAACCGATACAGGTTCGCAACATCCCCATACAATGGGACCCTGTTGCAGAATAAGCATTACCGTACCTCTAAAACGTAGGAAAGCGGCTGTCTCAAAAGTCAAAGTTTCTTTACCACAAAGGGCACAAAGTGTGGGTTTTCAATATCTATTCTTTGTGGTGAAATTGACTTTCGATACAGCCTCTTTTCTTTGTAAAAAACTTTTTTTCATTTCATGCGTTTGGAAAACTGAGGTTTTCATGTAATTTTGCACTTCCAAAACTGAAAAACGATGCAGGAAAAACAATCGCAAACTCCATACACCAATGCGCAGACAACCAGACAACTGGCTGAGCATTACGAAGAAATTCTTACCCTCCTGGGCGAAAATCCGGCACGCGAAGGCTTGCTGAAAACCCCTGAGCGCGTGGCAAAATCATTGCAGTTTTTGATGCAGGGCTACGCACAGAACCCCGAAGACATTCTGCGCTCGGCAATGTTCTCCGAAGATTACAGGCAAATGGTTATTGTAAAAGACATCGATTTTTATTCGATGTGTGAGCACCACCTGCTGCCGTTTTTTGGCAGAGTTCATGTGGGCTATATCCCCGACAAAAAAATTACGGGATTGAGTAAAATTCCGCGCGTTGTAGAGGTCTTTGCACGGCGTTTGCAGGTGCAGGAACGCCTCACAACGCAGATTAAAGAGTGCATTCAGCACACACTCAACCCAATGGGAGTGATGGTAATCATAGAAGCACAACACCTGTGCATGCAAATGCGCGGAGTGCAAAAACAACATTCAATAACTACAACTTCCGATTTTACCGGCGCTTTCAAACAAGCCAAAACGCGCGAAGAATTTATGAATCTCATCCGCTCAAAATAAATTCACACCGCAAAAGCAAGTACTTTTATTTTCTTTTTTTTGACAAAAACACTGACAAAAATGTCAATGCGCATTTTTTTTGACGGCGAAAATACAAGGGATATTCTGTTGAAATATCCACAAACCGCGTTGAATTTTACATATATTTAAAACTCAACTGATTGAAAAAAAACACATCAAATCAGGCTGATGATTTATTTTTCAATAAATTAAGTCGTTTTTTTGCGGCATCACAATCCACAGGATTGCATACAGCAAAAGTCCCGGAAATCCTGCCGAAAACACTGACAGAAACGCATATCCCACACGCACAATTGTGGGGTCTAAATTAAAATACTCAGCAATGCCACTGCAAACGCCCGCAATCATTTTGTTGTTGGAACGGGAAAGTTTTTTATCCATAATTTTTAAATTTTTTAGAAATTTACAAGTAAATTTTAATTTTTATGACACAAAATTAGAAAAAATATTCCAAAAAAAACAACAAAAATATTCTACATTAAGAATTGAGAATTGAGAATTAAAATTCAATTACGAATTACTAAATGTTTTCAATTTCTGAAAACTAAACTCTAAACTCTAAACTCTAAACTCTAATAACTAATTCAAAACAATACCTAACCATTAACCACTATTCCTTATTTGTCTTTTGTCTTTATTCTAACTAAAATCGCAAATGTTAAATTTTTAGTTTTAAACATTTTAAGCACGGTTTTTGCTGCAATTTTTATTTAGAAAATTTTTTATAATAAATTTAAAAAACGAGAGGAAAAGTTATGAGCAACAATTCAGGTAAAGGATTTTTGTTCCTTTTAGGAGGAGCATTGATAGGCGCCGCAGCAGGCATATTGTTTGCGCCCGACAAGGGCTATCGTACGCGCCGCCGCATCAGCAAGCAAATGGGCGAAATTAAAGACTCAATGGGCAGAAAGTTTGACGAACTTGTAGATCAAGCCGAAACATTAGTTAGCGACCTCCGCTCAACCGCTGCCGAAGTGGTTGATGAAGTGAAGGAAGAGTGGAACGAGCGTTCCAAAACACAAAAGGAAGTTTGATATTAAAACAGTTCAAAACAATTCTTTTTTTTCAGTTCAAAAAAAATTGATGCGTAGAATCGGTTTTTTATCCTTGTCCCTCTGTCCCCTGATTTTTCAGTCAGGGGCAGAGGGCGCAGGATAAAGAGATGGTTTTGCGCGGATGTAATGTTTTTACTATGAAAACCGAACAACAAGACGGACTGTTTGAGAATGTCAAACAATATGTAGATTTGAAAGCGGAATATCTAAAACTTGACTTGGCAGAAAAATTTTCGCTCTTTGCGGGCAAACTGATTTTACTGGGGGTTTTGGGCTTGATGGGTGTTGCGATGTTGCTGTTGCTGCTCCTGTTTTTCAACAACGTGCTTACGCAAATCATTGGTATTCAATGGGTTGCAACTCTCATCGAAATTGTGCTGATGACAGCGGCGATTGCGCTAACGTGGCATTTCAGAGAGCGGCTGATTTTTAACCCCATTGCCGACAGCATTATTCGCACTTTTTTTGATTCCGATAACGATAAAAGTCCTGCAAAAGATGGAAACGACAAACATTAACTCTCTGCAAGCCCTGCGCGAGCGCAAAAAGCAAATAGGCAAGCAGTTGGCACGCACCGAGCAGAATATAAAATACGGATTTTATCTCTATACTCATCCTGTAGAGTGGGCTGTGAATACGCTCACAGGCAAAAACTTACCTGTTACTTCGCGCAGCATGGTGAAACTTGCTTCCACTTCGAGCCGTTTTATACGCTATGCAAAAATTGCCTACTCGATTGTGAAATTTTTCAGGAAGAGATTATGATAAGATTCAGGGCAAAAGCCAACGAATACAAGCAGTAAAAATAAAAAATTTTGCCGCTTTTGAGCATTTGGAAAACTCGCGCTTTTGATATGGTTTTGCCGCGCTTCTTTTTTACACCGCAAAATGGCAGCACACAACGATTTAGGTAAGCAAGGCGAAGAAATTGCAAAAGATTTTTTCGTTTCAAAAGGGTTTCGTATTCTCGCTTCTAATTGGCGGTCGGGCAGATACGAACTTGATTTTATTGCAGAAAACGAGGATTTGACTGTAATAGTAGAGGTGAAAACACGTGTAGGCAACGTTTTTGGCAACCCGGAAGATTTTATAACCGATGGCAAAATGCAACGTATCCTGCGAGCCACACATAATTACATTCTCGCTAATAAAATTGAAAAAAATATTCAAATTGACGTTGTCAGCATCGTTTTCAGCAAAGACGGCTCACACAAACTGGAACATTTCCCAGACGCAATCACGCCAAAATGGTATTATGGGCTTTACAAATAATGCCGTAAAAACAATCTTCTCAACTGTCCGAACTTCTGCTCCACTCGGCTGAAACAGCCGCGAGCCGCTTTTTTACCCTAACTTTAATAACAGCAACTCGCCTTTTGTAACCAATTGCTGCTCGCCTGTTTTCATGTTTTTGAGTGTAACTTTTTGCTGCAGCAGTTCGTCTTCGCCAATAATTGCCACAAACGGAATCTGTCTGTCATTTGCGTATGACATTTGTTTTTTCATCTTCGCAGTATCGGGGAAAATTGCGCACCCTGTTCCTGCGCTGCGCAAGGCGCTTGCCAGCGACAGCGCAAAACGCTGCCCTTCCTCGCTAAAGCAGGCAAACATAATCTTGGTTTGCGTGTCGGCAGTGGCAGGGAAAAGGTTCAGTTGACTCAGAACATCGTAAATTCGGTCTGCGCCAAACGAGATTCCCACGCCCGACACCCCGTCAAGTCCAAAAATCCCTGTCAAGTTATCATAACGCCCGCCGCCTGTAATGCTGCCTATTTCAACATCCTGCGCCTGCACCTCAAAAATAGTTCCTGTGTAGTAATTCAGCCCGCGTGCCAAGACCAAACTCAGTTCCACCGGCATCGCAAATTGGTGGTTATCAAGAAGATATAATATCGTTTGAATCTCGTCTACTCCTTTAAGCCCTGTCTGAGAATTTTTGAGAATGGTGCGTAAATCGCGCAATTTGTCGGAATTTGTACCTTCTAACAAGAGTATCGGCTGCAACTTTTCAACCGCCGCGCTGTCAATGCCTTTGTTAATCAACTCTTCCTTGACTTTGTCCAGCCCTATTTTTTCCATTTTGTCGATAGCAACGGTGATGTCAATAATCTTATCTTTTTGTCCAACGATTTCGGTAATGCCGGACAGTATTTTTCGATTGTTTATTTTAATTACAACCTTGATTTTCAGGCGTCTATATACCTCGTCAATAATTTGCAACAGTTCCACTTCATTAAGCAGAGAGTCGCTGCCAACAACATCGACATCGCACTGGTAAAATTCGCGGTAACGTCCGCGCTGCGGTCGGTCGGCACGCCACACAGGTTGAATTTGGAAGCGTTTGAAAGGGAACACAATTTTCTCGCGGTGTTGCACAACAAAGCGTGCAAACGGCACCGTGAGGTCATAGCGCAACCCTTTTTCGCAAAGTTTACTGCTAATTTTCAACAGGTTGCCCTCCGAAATATCTTCGCCGGAGACCCCACTTAAAAAGTTGCCCGAATTTAGAATGCGAAATAACAGTTTGTCGCCTTCTTCGCCGTATTTGCCCAGAAGAGTGGATAGATTTTCCATTGCGGGCGTTTCTATTTGCTGATAGCCAAACAGTTGGAAAACGGCTTTTATTGTGTCGAAAATATAATTGCGATTAACCATCTCCTGTGGGGTGAAATCGCGTGTTCCTTTCGGAATTGAGTGCTTTTGCATAATTCTTAATATTAAGATGCGAAAAAAAAATGTTGTCAAAGCATTGCCGCCACTTTGCGGATTTCTGCCAGACGTTTTGAAAATGTTTTATCCCTTTGTGCAGTCAACATATTGTAGCGTGTTTGCATTTTTACCCACAACTCTGCATCAATCCCCAATGCCGCTTCTACGAGCATTGCAAATTGAACATTTACAGAGCGTTTACAGTTCAAAATCTCGTTAAGAACTGTATACTGTACTCCAATTTGCGCGGCAAATTTCTTTTGTGATATGCCTCGATACGCAATCTCTTCTTTCAATACTTCGCCCGGATGTGTTGGACAAGCCGGCTCAATATTGTTTGCAATCATGTCGGGGGCAACGCCCGAAATGGTAATCATATCTATTTCATTTATAATGGTTTGACAATTCTAAAATATCACATACAGTAATAAGCGGTTCAGCGCCGTTGGTTTTTACCATAAATTCAATACGGTATTGCCTGTTTACCCTTATGGAAGAAATACCATGTTTGTCGCCTTTCAATACCTCGTAATTCAAAGAATGAATGTTGTACAACACTTCTATATTTTTTGCTCCAAGCAATGTGTCAATGCAATGCTGGTATTTTCTGACTGTTTCAGGCTGAAAGCGGTGTTTTTTGTCCACCGTTTTGCCTGCTATAGCAAGTCGCGCAAGTAATCTTTTTCAAAAGTAACTTCCATGTCGCTTATCTGTTCGGAGACAAAGGTAAGTATATTTTTGAATATTCACAAAAAAGTGTATATTTTTTCCTGACAAAAAAACGGCTGAAAGCCGTACAATCAATAGCGTAGGGCAACGCCCTACGGAACAGAACGCCGCCATAATTTTCGCCCTGAAAGGGCAAAATCGAATGACGGACAGAGTTTGCACACAACAATGATTACGCCCCGGCAGGGCTTAGGTTTGCTCTGGCAATTGGTTTCACAGGGCGTTACCCTGCGCTATTGATTGCGGGTTTTCAACCCAATTCCTAAAAAACACAAATGCAATTTCAATAGGAGCACACAACGGTGTCAATTAGGGGCTGTCTCAAAAGCATTTTTTATAAACGGGAACTCCTGAAAATTGATTATTTGATATTATTCTCCCACTTTGGCGGGACAATCTTTGCGCACTCCCGCCAAAGCGGGAGTGCGCAAAGGGTTTTTGAGACAGCCCCCTACCCGCGTTCATCATCATTCGTGCGCTGTAGGGGCGCACCTATGTGTGCGCCCTACCGAAACCTCCCGTTTTGGCGGGAGAAATTCACAAGGAGCGTAAAGCAATTCTCAATTCTCAATTCTCAATTCCCAACTATTTATTCGTAATTGAAAATTTGACTTGCGAAAATTGAATGAAATTTATTGTCTGAAAGGCGCAAAAATCAGCGGCTTTCCTGTAAAAGAAAGCCGCTGAAAAAAAATGTATTTACCGGTTTATTATGGTAAAACTAATTTGCATTCTTTGCAATAAAAAGCCAGTACACCTCCGTTATAGTCCGCCATACCTGTTGCCAATGTTTGTGCAGGGAAGGTAATTGTATTGCCCGATTTGTTACCCGATCCAAGCGCGTCAATGAAAATTTCACCGTATCCATAATTAATACCGATACCAAAACCTGCTCCCACAGCATCTCCCAAAACAACTACATTGTCGGGGTCGCCTGCCACTATAACCAAACTGGCGGGGTCTCTGGTAACATCAGCGGCTTCGGTATAAGGATAAATACCTAAACCATAAGGATTTATCAACTTATACAAGCCCGGACTTTCTTCGGCTTCCAGTACTTCTACACCGTAAGTTTCAGCCGGCACGGTGAATATAGCACAAACAATTCCATCTGTCCATTGTCCCTGTCCTTTTGCTATCCAAGTTAATTTCCTGCTCAAAGTAAATGTTTGAGTTAAAATCCCGCCTTCGCTAACAAGTGTATCAACAGCAAGTTTCAGTTTCAATGTGTAAGACGCGCCTATTCCCAAGTTGTCGGCGCCCGGGAAGAGAATTTTTGACGAAGCCACAAATTCGCCGCTGTTGAAATGGAAAGTAGATTTTTCGAGCGAGAACAAATCGGAACTGCTTTCAAAAACCACAGGAACATCGAACTCGCCGTCGGCTTTGTTTCTTGTAAGTTGTACTACAATTTCTGTTCCATCGGCAGGTGTCAACTCTGCAACATATTTAGCCGACTGGAAACTTACCAAAATTTCATTGCTCAAATTTTCGTACAATGCGCCTGTTTGCTCTGCACAGGAAGGAAACAGCATTGTAACTACTAAACTGATGATTATTATGATTTTACTATTTTTCATATTATTCCAAAATTTAAAAAGTTTAAGATAATTTGTTTTGGTCTTGCTCCGTAAGTTCGTCATTGTTGTCCATTTCCGCTTGCGGAATTTGATATATAAATTTCCACGAGCCGGCAGGTTGATTTTGTTTTACCATGTGATTGCTGCCCGGATAGTCACGTTCAACTCCTTTTTTCAGACGGAGATAATCGTAGAATATATGTCCTTCTGCCCACAATTCAATCCGTTTATTCAGGAAAACATCTTCTACGGTAGCAGTGGCGTGGTTTGCAGCCCACGCGGGGTCGCGTTTGTCCATCAGTTCGTTGAGGATGGTGGCGGCTTCAGAACCTCGGTTTTGCTGCGCAAGCGCTTCTGCTTCAATCAGATACATCTCAGAAGCCCTCATGTAAATATAGTCGGCTAACCAACCATCCACTTTTTTGAACTTGAAGTTGCAATAAGACGGCGCATTTACCTCTGTAATTGGAGAAGTACCATCAACTGGCAAGTCCGGCGCTTTGAACCACGCTTTGCGCACGTCGGTTGCACTCATCTGTCCGTAAAGGCGAGCATCAATCAATTTTGGTGCAAAAGTCGATTCTGCATAACCTACATCATACGAGCAAACGTGCGAAAAAAACGATGCGAACATTGTGGTTGTCTCAGATGTAATGTCGGCGCCCCAAATCCACTCTTTGTTGTTAATGTTGTTGAACCCGTCAGCAACAATTTCCGATGCGTCCATCAGTGTATAACCCTGACGCGCCTGACGTGCATATTCTGCGGCTCGGGTCCAATCGCCCACCACCATCAGTGCGCGAGCAAACAGCCCCGATGCAACGTTTTTGTCAATAAGCGCCTTGTTGGCCCGAGCCGGTGCATTTGACAACAATTCCACCGCTTTTTCGTAGTCGGTCAGTATCTTGTCATACACTGCCTCTACTGTGCCGCGATTGCGTACCTTGGGGCGGTCGTCATTTTCGGTCAGATTCAAAGGGATACCGGGCGCTGTTTCATTACCTTTGTAAGTTTGCTGATACCGCTGAATAAGCGTATGGAAAGCATAAGCACGCAGGGCTAATGCTTCGCCCAAAATGCCCTGCAATTTGGGACTTTCCACATCTGACTGTACCTTTTCGATAATCTCGTTGCATGCACTTACTACCAAATACAGATAATTCCAAGTGTTGGTTGGACGTGCATACGTTGCTGCATTGTTGTCGATATCGTAATCGTAAATAAAGTGTGTGCGATAATTCATTACCACATCTTCTGTCATCAAGTCGCCGGAAAGTCCGGTGGACATTTCGCCAAACGAATCGTGTCTACCCTGATAGGTAATCATCGCGTTGTACGCGCCCGACATAGTTGCGTTCAAAAGCGCAACAATCCCGTCAATGTTATCACCTGCACCTTGCATCTTTTCGTTTATTTGCTCCAGTGTAGCATATTCTGTTGTATCTGTGTTCAGCAAATCATCACCACAAGATACCAAAATAATACTCAATGTAGCAATGATAAATAAGTTTTTAGATATTTCTATGATTGCTTTCATCTTTTTTTTTAATTAAAATTTTATTATTTAACTTATAAACTGACACTTAAACCAAAGGAATAAGTTCTCATTGCGGTATAGTTATAATTGCCTGACCCGCTGATGTAAATTCTGGGGTCGTAGCCCTGACGAGCCGAGAGCAACGCTGCATTGTCGCAAGTAAGATACATGCGAATTTTTTCCAAACTGATTTTTTTTACCAAATCATGAGGCAATGTATAACCTATTGTGATGTTGTTGATACTAAAGAACGACTTGCTTACCAAAAATCTGTCGGAAGTAGTTGCCTGATTTCCCAGTCCATATTCCAAACGCGGAACATCAGTTATCTGACCGGGTGTAGTCCAACGCCGATTCACCACATCTGCGTGAATGCCAGAAGTGGCAGCATCCATTGTTCCCATAAGTGATTGATATTGCGTATCCCAACCATAGCCGCCTACCTGATATGCTCCCTGAACAGAAAAGTCTACATTTTTCCAAACCAAAGAAGTTTCGTATCCGCCGTACAGCTGAGGCAAAGCCGTTTTCCCGATTTGATAGCGAGAAGCCAACCCTGATTCTGAAACAACAATGTCCTTAACCACGTTTCCATCTGCGTCTTTTTCTTCGGCATACCATAGCGCTTTACCTGTTGCGGGGTCAACTCCTGCCGATTTGTAAGTATAAAAATCGTAAATACTGTTCCCTACCTTGTACCAATAATTGCCTGATACATAGCCTTTCCCGTCTTTGTCCTTTGCTTTGGGCAATTCCAGAATTTCATTCTTCTGGGTTGTTAAATTGGCTCTCACCTGCCAATTCCAATCTCTTGTTTTGATAATATCTGCACCCAGTTCCAACTCTATACCATTGTTTTTCATTGTAATGGCATTGTCGAAAATCCAGTTGGGGGAACCGTCGCTTACTGCCAGTGGTTTTTGATACAGCA
Organism: Prevotellaceae bacterium; assembly: GCA_031271005.1. Lineage (GTDB taxonomy): Bacteria > Bacteroidota > Bacteroidia > Bacteroidales > Paludibacteraceae > WRGS01. The sequence continues at coordinate 13,012 of JAISWT010000241.1, forward strand.
GGTCGCGTGTAATTTTTTGATAATACTCAATGCCTCCAAATAATTTGTCGAAGAGACGGAATTCAATACCGGCATTAAAGTTTTCACTTTTTTCCCATTTCAATTCTCTATTCCCGCGTATTACTTTGGTAATGGCATATCCACCGGCGCCATCGGGCGACACCTCGTATTGCGTTTGATAAACGTTGTACATCAAATAACCGTCGGGGTCCAACAAGGCATCGTTACCTTGCGTTCCGTAACTTGCTTTTATTTTCAGTTCGTCTATTGCACTTACGCCTTTGAGGAAATTTTCGTTGCTGATAAGATAAGCGCCACCAACCGACCAGAATGTACCCCAGCGGCTTTCAGGAGCAAAGCGTGAAGACCCGTCACGCCGTAAACTTGCCGAAAGGAAGTATTTCAAATTGTAGTCGTATTGAACACGCGACAGATATGATTCCAAATTGTATTGCTGCTCATACGAAACCCCACTGAGCAAACGCCCTGCGTTTATCAGTTCAGGATTATCCGGAATAAGGAAATTTTCTTTTTGCGAATACAAAGTATTGTATTTCTGATAGGTTGTTTCGTGTCCTGCCAAGACATCAACATTGTGTTTACCGAAACTTCTATTCCATGTCAATAATTGCTGTGCAGTCAAGCCAAAAAACTTGTTGGCAGTCTTCGTATTTCTGCCGCCCACGTTCTCTGCATCGCCGCCTATGGGCGTTTGGAAACGGTTATAAAAACCGCCCCTGTTTTCTGCCGACACTCTTGCCTCAAATTTGAAATCTTTCAGGAAAGTTACTTGTCCGAAAACCGTAGCCGTTGTGTAATCTATATCGCTGTCGTTCATGTCGTTTTCCAAGGCTGACAACGGATTAGTACCTGGCGAATAAGGCGAATTGAAAAGATATTGTTTGTTGCCATCTTTGTCCAAAACAGGTTTTCCCGTGATTTTATCGTACTGATAAATTGGGTAAATAGGTGGATTTTGCTGTGCAAACATAAATATATTAACATAGGAAGTTGCTCTGTCCGATGTCCACGGATTGTTGGATTCGGTTTTGGCATAGGACAAATTTGCACCTGCTTTAAACCACGATGCCAATTGCTGTTCCAATTTTAATTTTGCTGTAAAACGCTGAAAATCAGAAGCGGGAATGTACGATGCCTCGTCCAAATGTCCCACCGACATGTAGTAATTGCCTTTGTCGTTTCCTCCACTTACACTCACAATGTTTTCGCTGCGGAAACCTTTTTTAAACGGGTCTTTGAGCCAGTTGTCAGTCCATGCTTCCTGTGCATTCGGATTCAGTTTGCCATCAAGACCTACTACTGCGTTGGCAGGCACATTGGTAAATGGATTGAACCCCAGCGTAGCGCTCAGCAAATTATTGCTTGCATAGGCGGCAGGGTCAGGCAGCCCGTTTGCAATTCCCTGATTGCGCAACGACTCCCACAATAACTCCATATATTGCCCTTTGTCGTTCACAACATCGTAAGGCGGAATGCCTCTTTCGTTAAATCCTGTGCGTCCTTCGTAATTGACTTTTACTTTGCCGACGGCGCCTTTTTTAGTGGTAATCAACACAACTCCATTCGCACCTCTGGCGCCGTACAGAGAATTGGCGGCGGCATCTTTTAACGTTGTGATGGATGCTACGTCTTGCGGATTTATAAAGTTCAAAGCGCTTTCGACAGGAATTCCATCTACCACATACAAGGGGTCTGATTTGGACGAAATAGAACCAACGCCTCTGATTCTGATAGTAGCAGCAGTGCCGGGTTGACCAGATAAAGACACAACCTGCACACCCGACATAGTTCCTTGTAAACTCTTGGTTACGTCTGCCGACTGTTTTTTGCCTATACTTTCGGATGTAACAAC